>JBHEKO010000389.1:0-7028 GCA_041859475.1 Candidatus Hydrogenedentales bacterium | reverse complement strand
TCTTCCTGGAACCCAGCAACGCCGGCGGACGCTACAACCCCGACCGCTTCGAGATCCTGCCGCTCGCCTTTATCCGCGGCATGAACATCGAAGACGCCGTCGTCATCATCGACGAAACCAAAACCTCTCGCGCTCCGAGATCCGCGCCGTCCTCACCCGCATGGGCGAAAACGTCAAATGCTTCTGCCTCGGCGACACCCGCCAGGTCGACAACCCCTATCTCAACGAATCCAACAACGCCCTCAACTGGATTGTCCGCATGATGCGCGGCACCCCCAACTACGCACACCTCGTGCTCAAAGGTGCAAAGTCCCGAGGACCCATCTGCGATGCAGTCCTCCGCTCAGGCCTGTAGAGGTGGGGACGTTTCGGCGAAACGTCCGGGGATAACCAACACCGACGCGTTGAAACAAAACAGGGGCGGCCCGCGGGCCGCCCCTCTCCAATCCAACTCCAGCGCAAATAACCAATCTGCCTACTTGTCGTACGGCAATGGCTTTCCGTCCGATGCCTTGGCCAATACGTCTTCGATCTTCACGGGAATGCCGCCCTGCCGTTTGCTCTCGTCGGCCGCTTCCATAAACGCGAACATCTCGATCGTCTCGCGCGGCGTAATCGGCGCAACCTTCGTCTTGAAGAAATTCATGATCTCCACCACCAACGGCGCATAGTCGTCGTCTCCGGGTTGCTGCTGCTCGACCGCCTTGCTGCCGGAGATCGTGACTTGGTGCGGCGTGGCTTTCGTGCGCAACCCAATCAGTGTCCCGATGCGTCCATCCGACCACGTGCCGGTCACAACGTCAAACTCTGGCGTCTCCGTGCGGACAACCGTCTCGCACCCGGTCTTCATGACCGTGAACAGGGCCTCGGACGCATGAACGCCATACCAATAGAGATCGGGATGATGCTCTTCATGGGTGGCTGGTCCATACGAGAGCGCCCCGCGCACATCGCCCACGTCTTTGCCCAACAACGCGCGCATGCTCGGATAGTACCGATACGACGAAGACGAAAACGTCGGCACGCCGCTCTCTTTCGACAAGCGAAAGATCTCGATCGCGTCCTTCAACGTCCCGGCAATGGGTTTGTCGATATAGACGATCTTCTTCGCCGCGAATACCGGTCTCACCTGTTCGAGGTGCGGCCTGCCATCCACGCTCTCCAGCAACACCGCATCCACCATCGTGCACAACTCTTCGATGCTGTCGACAATCTTCACGTTATACTTCTTCTGCAAATCTTCGGCATATCCTTCGACACGCGATATGCTCGACTCAACGTCCGGGCTCCCGCCCTTGAACGCCGCCACCACTTTACCCCCCGGCACGTGCTTCGGATTGTCCGGGTTGTTCAGCAATTCCGTGAACGCGCCCACATGCGACGTATCCGTCCCGATGATTCCAATCTTCAAGTCTTCCGCCTGCGCGGTAACCGCCAATGGACCCAGCGCAACCGCCAGCCCCACCAGCATTCCCAGAAGTGCGATTCGTAAACTCATCTCCAAACGCTCCCTTTATCCCACTATCCTTTCAGTTCTCATCCACATCCAAAACCAATGCCGAAGTTCTCTGTCCGATCGGCCCACTATCCGTTCAGTTCTCATTCACATCCAAAACCACTGCCGAAATTCTCCGTCCGATCGGCCCACTATCCGTTCAGTTCTCTTGCACATCCAAAACCACTGCCGGAGTTCTCCGTCCGATCAGCCCACTATCCGTTCAGTTCTCATCCACATCCAAAACCACTGCCGAAGTTCTCCGTCCGATCGGCCCACTATCCGTTCAGTTCTTATACACATCCAAAGCCAATGCCAGAGTTCTCCGTCCGATCAGCCCGAACATTCCCAATCTCACCATCTATTTTCCATCCGCGATATCCGCGCAATCCGTGGTAAAATTCGCTCTTCTCTTCCTCCGTGCTGCAATCCAGCAACATCTCCATACTTCTCGCAGGATTCAGTCTCTGCTCGTCTCATTCTCTGTTCGTCTCTTCTCCGCGTTCCTCAGCGCTCTCCGCGCCTCTGCGTTGAGAATTGTCTTGTCTAGCTTACGGCCCTACTGCGCTATCCCCATCGGTGTTCATCGGTGTTCATCGGTGGTTGAGTCTCTCGAGTCGCCGCAACGCCGCTACCCTTTCCGCTGCTCCTTGTACGGAATCGCCTCGGTATTCGCCCTATCGAAATCCTGGATACGGATGTTCCGCCAGCGAATCTCCTTCTTCTCCGCGTTCTTCGATCCGTGCACCTGCAACGCAATAAACCCGCGCAACGTCATCGGATCGTTCAGGTCCGCCACCGGTATCCCATTCACCCACGTCTTGATGCTATCGCCGCGCACCTCGATCCGGAACGCGTTCCACTCGTTCTGCTTGAAGGCCTTTCGCGCCTCTGCCTTGTCGTCGCCTTCCAGCTTGTACAACCACGCCCGCCGCGCCTCGTCGTAGATCCCCCCGGTCCACGCGCGGTCGGACGGATCAATCTCGACCTGATACCCGTGCACACGCCCATCGTTGTACGCGGCGTAGCTGTTGCTCCGGATCTGCACACCCGAATTCATCCCGTGGTCCACCTTAAACTCCAACTCCAAAATGAAATCGCCGTACACCCGATTCGTGCACATAAACGAATTGCCCGTGCCCGACACCATCTTGCCGTTCTCTTCGCGCCCCGGCACCGTCGTCCCGACAATCGCATCTTCCTCGACACGATACGGTGCAACCCCGCCGCGCTGGGTCCATCCATCCAACGATTTCCCGTCGAACAACGGCACCCAATTCTCCGGCACGGGGGGCACGGGTTCGAGCGGCTCCGGCGCGGGAGTCTCTACGGCCGGTTTCTCCGCGGCCTGGGCGATCGCCGCCGAGGAGAAGACTGTATTCATCGCGTCCATTTCGCTGTTCTCCTTGGTGTTACGCCAACGACCACGGCTCACGCATCGCGCGCCGCACATACGTATTGGCCTCGTCATCGCCCGTAAACGTCTCCGTCTTCGGGTCCCACTTCGCCGATCGCCCCAACTGCATCGCGATGTTGCCCAAGTGGCACACCGTCGCCGACCGATGGCCGACTTCCGCCGTGCAGATAGGCTGCTGACGCGACTTCACGCAGTCCAGGAAATTCTGGTGGTGATCCGTGCTCCGATAGAGCTGCGTCTCGAATTTCCCAAAGTCCTCTTCCAACAACGACGCTGGGATCGAACTCACGCCCTTCCGGCTCGCGCGCACCGTTCCCTCCGATCCTTCAATCTGAATGTTCGGCCCGCCGGTCTTGCAGTAAAGCTTCACGCCGTTCGCGTACGTGCATTCGAAAAACACCTTCGTCGCCGTCGTGAACAATCCCGTCGCCGGAAACGCCGCGTTCCCCGCCACTTCGACCGGTCCCGATTCATCCATGTCGAGCGCCCACTGCGCGATGTCGAGATGATGCGCCCCGAAATTCGTCACCTGTCCTCCCGAATAATCGAGGATAAACCGGAACGTGTAATGGCAGCGCAGAGTGTGATACTCCGCCCACGGAGCCGGCCCCAGCCACATGTCGTAATCGAATCCCTCCGGCACCGGCTCCGGACTCCACGAAGGTCCGCACTCTTTGTTGTTGCCGGGGATACCCACGCTAATCTGATGAATCGTCCCCAGCTTTCCGTTGCGTGCAAGCATCGCCGCCTTCCAGAAATACTCCGACGAACGCTGCTGGCTCCCCGTCTGCAAAATCCGGTCATGCTGCTTCACGACGTCGCTCAACACACGCCCCTCGCCGATGTCCAAGGTCAACGGCTTCTCGACGTAAATGTCCTTCTTGTTCCTTGCCGCGTCGATGGACGGAATCACGTGCCAATGGTCCGGCGTGCCGATGCACACCGCATCGATGTCGTCCCGCCGCGTGATCTCGCGAAAATCGTTGTACGTCTTGCAGTCCGTGTTCGCGTACTTCGTATCCACGAACCCCTTCGCCGCGTTGCGATGGTTCGTGTCCACGTCGCATACCGCCACCATCTGGACTTCCTTCCGGGCCAGAAACGCGTTCATATTGCCCGTGCCCTGGCCACCCGTCCCGATGGCGCCCATCACGATGCGCTCGCTCGGCGCGACCGCCCCATCGGCCCCCAGCGCCGACGACGGGATGATCGCCGGAAACGCGAATGCCGCACCCGCCGTCTTCAAAAAGGACCGCCGGGTTACTCTTCGTTTGGATTGCATGCCCCGCTCTCCTGGTTGCGTCCCCGCCGTGCCGGGGACAAGATCTGACGCAGTCCTGCGTTCGGCCGCTCGCGAATCCCGAAGGACTTTGCACGGCATAAGTTCCCTGCCGTCCATCGACTGCAAGCAACCGTGTTCGGCGTGCGTCGATACAATGGAGGACGTTTCCCCCCTCGGCTGCGCGGCCTCAACCATCTTAGACGCGCCCCCCCGCACGGTCAACCCCGCGAGTCATTTCCCTGAGAACCCCATCCAAAAGGCAAGGCGCTCCCAAAGGTAGGGCGCTTTCGCCGAAAGCGCCTCTTCGCTTATCCCCGTTTCGCCGAAAGCGCCTCTTCGCTTATCCCGCCACCTCCGCCCCCACGCCGTTTCCGCGTCTCCCTCCCATAGGACCTATCGGTCTCATCCGGCCTATCCGTCCTATTCCCCATAATCCCCGGCCCGCTCCCCACCGCCTTCCGCTGGTGAAGACGGGCTTCGTCGTGCGACAATCCGCAAGCCTTGACTTGTCGGGGGTGCAGAGCGTGATGTCCCCGACGACACGGAATACCGTAGGCCACGCGAAACTGCACGACAACGGGGGGATGACCATGTCGATACGCTGGGGATTGGCGATAGTTGCCGTCGCGATAATCGCCGGAGCACAGGCGCAGACCGCGTCCGTCGATTCAACGCCGGTCGTCCTGGAAACGGGACAGCGCCAGCTATTCCTCGACGACGCAATCGTCGGCGAGATGGCCGGCTTGACCCGCACCATGCACACGCCCGAAAAACGCGGCGCGGTCATCAAGCCCGACATCCCCTCCGACGGCGCCCTCCTCCAGATTCGCGGCGAACCCGTGTGGGTCCCCGAAGAAAACCTCTACAAAATCCTCTACCTCGCATGCGCCAGAGACCCGAAACACATCGTGGGCATCGCGCTCGCCACGTCGAAAGACGGCCTCCATTGGGAGAAACCCAACCTCGGCGAGGTCGAGGTTTTCGGCTCGAAAGACAACAACTGGATCGCCATGGAGCCCGGCGCGACCTGGCCCGACAACGCCATCGAAGGCTTCCTCCACGACCCCGACGATCCCGACCCCGCGCGCCGTTACAAAGCCCTCTTGGGCGCCGTCAACCGCCGGCCCATCGTCAGCCCCGACTGCATCCATTGGACGCGCCTCGGCGACGCGGTCATCCCCTCCAGCGACGAAGGGCACGTCGTATACGACCGCCCCCGCAAGCAATTCCTCGCCATCGTGAAAACCGGCAACGAGTACGGCCGCGCATTCTCCGTTTCCACAAGCACGGACTTCGAACACTGGACACCCAACCGGCCCTTGTTCGGCGCGGACGCCATCGATCAGAAGATGGCCCCCGGCGTCATTACCCGCCGCATCGAAAACCCCAACATGTTCGGGCCCTTCTTCGTCGAGCCCAATCCCGCGATCACCCCCCCGCCGAACGATGGCCTCATGCATCAGCCCATCTGGCGCGCAGAGGTCTACAACGTGGGCGTGTTCCCCTACGAAGGCCAATACATCGGCCTCCCCAGCATGTTCTACCCAACTGCCACCTGCCTCCCGGAACGCAACAACACCGACGGCTTCCACGAAATCCAATTGATCATGAGCCGAGACCTCGCCTCGTGGACGCGCCTCGGCGACCGCAAACCTTTCATCGAATGCTCCGGCATCGAAAACGGCCGTGTCGGCGTCTACGACCGCACGCAAATCCTCGCCGCCAACGCCCCCGTCGTTAAAGACGACGAACTCTGGTTCTACTACAGCGGCCTCAAATGGCGCGATTCCATGTACGATCTCAACAAAGACGGCACCCCCCGCGACCCCGCCACGCTCACCGACGACGACCGCGCCGACCTGAAAGACGGCTGGGGCGCGGCCTGTCTCGCCGTGCTGCGCCGCGACGGCTTCATCTCGCTCGACGCCGTCACCGAAGGCTTTGTGGTAACCAAGCCGCTGAAGCTGTCCGGCAACAACCTGTTCCTCAATCTCTCCGCACCCAACGGCCAGGCAACGGTCGAAGTCCTCGACGCCGGCGGCAACCCTGTTCCCGGCTATTCCAAAGACGACGCAATCCCCCTGACCGGCGACCACGTGCGCGCGCCCGTGTCATGGAAGAACGGAACCAGCATCGCCTCCCTCGCAGGCAAAGCACTCCAACTGAAGATCTACGTGAACGCGGCAAGCCTCTACGCCTTCTGGGCCGAATAACGGAATAGACCGGGCACAAACTCTTGAACCTCAAAAGAGCAGTTGAGATTGGGGGCTTCTGTTCAAGCAGTGGACAATACGGACTTCGTGGACGAAATGGACCCTTTGAGGTTTCTCCATTTGGGTGATGTCCATGCCGTCCACAAAGTCCATATTGTCCATATTGTCCACATTGTCCACAGGGGGGAGCCTTTTGCCCTCTCCAACAGCCGTTTCTAGGGCGAATGCGTCGTGTTCGCCTCTTGTTGAGGCACGCCCCCTCTTCCGTCTTCCCCCTCTTCCGTCTTCTTGCCGAAGCACGGCGCGGCTTGGTACCATTACCCAGAGCTTCTCGTCCAACCCGCGCGGTCTGGCGGAAGCCCCACTACCGGTCTAATTCCGAGGAGAAATCCCATGCCCTTATTTGGATACGTCTGCGAGAAATGCCACGCCGAATCCGAGATCCTCATCCGCGGAAGCGAAACCCCTGCCTGCCCCTCCTGCGGCTCCGAGAAACTCGTCAAACAACTCAGCGCCTTCGCCCCCATGTCCGGCTCATCCGCGGCATCCGCGCCCACGCCCTGCGGCGCAAGCTCCTGCTGCCAAATGTCCGGCGGCGGCTGCCCCTACAATTAGGACGCG
>JBHEKO010000314.1:0-2974 GCA_041859475.1 Candidatus Hydrogenedentales bacterium | reverse complement strand
CTATGCACTATAATCTCTCGACTGCCTCATGGGCCGGAGGCTGGGGCAGACTCTCTCGAACAATGAATCCTCCGCAAGAAGTATACGGATAAGGGGAGCGATGATATGAAGAAATGGATTTTGCTGGGAGCGATGGTTGCCCTACTGCCGATGGCCGCCGTGGCTGCGCCCCCCGCAGGCGACGGGTGGGTTTCAATGTTCAACGGGAAGGACTTCACGGGATGGAAGGTCCCGGAAGCGGCGGCCAAGTGCTGGTCCGTAATCGACGGGGCCATCGATTGCGACCCGAAGTCCCCCCTCAAAGGCGAGACGGCCCTGTGGACAGCGAATGAATACGGCGACTTCGAGATCTATTGCGAATGGAAGATCAAGCGGACCGAAGGCACCTACGACATGCCTACGGTATTGCCGGACGGTTCCGACAAAAAAGACGAAAGCGGCAAGGTCATCACAACCCCTACCCCGAACGCGGATAGCGGCTTGTACCTTCGTGGCTCTTCCAAAGCACAAGTCAACATCTGGTGCTGGCCCATCGGGTCGGGCGAAGTCTATGGATATCGCATGGACGCCGATCAGCCCGCCGAAGTACGCGCCGGCGTCACCCCAAAGAAAAACGCGGACAAGCCCGTCGGCGAATGGAACACCTTCCTGATCACGATGAAGGGCGACCGCCTCACGGTCGTGTTGAACGGCGAGAAGGTACTCGACAATGCCCAACTCCCCGGTGTGCCGGAAAAGGGCCCCATCGCGCTCCAACTCCACGGCGGATACAACGAAGAGACGAAGACGTGGAACGGCGCTTCAAGCCTCGTTCAGTTCAAGAACCTCTATATTCGCGACGCAAAATAGCGTGTACCCTGAATTGGCGAAAGCCCCGGAGAGCCAAAGGCTCTCCGGGGCTTCTGTTTGCAGAGTAAGAATAGCTTTCAGCTCTACTATCCGGAATTCGCTTACACTTCTTCTCGAACGATCACTGCCTATTCCCCGTACGACACCCAAGCTATCTCGTCCTCGCTCCCCAATCCAAAATCCAAAATCCAAAATCCAAAATGCCCATCCCTTAGGTCCTTTCCCCTACTGCTTGATCGCCCCAGCCGTAATCCCAGCGATGAACTGCCTCTGAAACATCAAGAACGCCACCACCAGCGGCAACGTCGCCACCAGACTCGCCGCCATGATCTGCCCATACGGAATCCGCATCTCCCCCTGAAGCAAGTAGACCATCAACGGAAGCTAGCTCAAGGCATCTGCAGAGGCACATTGCCAAGCAAGTAAAAGAGGTCGTGCGAAAGGGCGTTCTGCTTCATCGGTTTCGTTTGCCATTTGTGACAACCGGCTCACTGCCGCGGGAAGAGTGTGAATTTCGGTGCAGTAGCGCCCCCGCTCGTTTCCCGCATTTTTGTTCTATCGGCCACGGCGACAAAGGGATGTCGAGTCATATAACGGACCTGCGGCGACGCGACGCCGCCGCAGGTCCGCGTGTAAAGGAATGGCCGCTATTCGTAGCCGCTCCAGAGTGGCGTGTAGAGATACACGTATTCGCGCAATTCCGAAATGCCGTCGCCATTCTCCGCCGGATTCTCGATCGGCGACTTGGATTGGTACCTGACGTACTCGCAGTGACCATCCATGTACAACACGTTCGACCCGCCCGGAAGATGGTTGAACTGGCCCGTCGCGTTCACCGGAGGATCCCAATCGTCATTGTGCGCTGCCCACGCATCGTACATCAGGTAAATCGTGCTCTGCGCCTCCGACGACGCAGCCGGATTGTTGATGTCCTTGATGAAGAACCGCTCGATGCCTTCGCGCATGCGATACAACGTCGTCGGCCATGCAGCCCCGCCATCGTCGGTCGCCCACCAATACTCCCCGGTCGACTGAAGCAGGGACTCGCTGATGTCTTGCATGTGCAACCCGCCGACATACTGGCGAGCCCCGTAACCGGCACAGCCAACGCTGTCGAGATTGGGCGCGGCAACTTCTCGAACCAGACCATTTTGCATATACCCGTATCCCGCGACGATCTGTGCCATCAACACCTGGCCCGTCGTCTGCGTCGCGTACGGCAAATATACGTACGAAACCGGCGTCGACAGTTTGATGTTGAGACAAAGCTGCGCATCCGCCGGAACGGCAGATGCCGCCACATTCTTTGCCACACGCGAAATCTCCTCCGCATAGTCCTCATTCTGGATGAACCCATCCGGCGGGCCATTCGACCAGACGGTGACCTTCGTGCGCGCATCCGAAGGGCAAAGCGTGAGATTCGGATCGTTCCAATATTCGGGATAGACCCATTCGCTCCCGATTCCAGAACCGTAGAAGAAGCCCGTTCCGTCTACTACGGGGATGGTCGTCATCCCAGGCGGGAACAACTCGCCCTTGGCCTCGTTTGCATACATTTTGCAGATAAGGCCCCACTGCTTGAGATTGTTCTGACAAGATGCCCGTCGTGCGGCTTCGCGTGCGCGCGCGAGCGCGGGAAGCAGTATGGCCGCAAGAATACCGATGATCGCGATGACCACCAGCAATTCAATTAGCGTAAATCCTCGTTTTCCAGTCATTGCAGACACTCCCACTATCCAAGATAGGGATTTTAGAATGCCAAGAGTTCACAGCCCGATTATAACGCAGTGTGTCGCGGCGCGTGTCGATTTCTAGTCGCGTTCACCTCCTCTCCCACTCCTCGCGTCAGCCTTCCCCATTCCCAATCTCCCGCGGGCTTCGCCCGTGGACTGCATGCTCAGACCCTCTCGAACGCCGTGTCTTCCAAATCGGCCTCCAATGCGTCCGCCACTCCCACAGCCTGATAAATGCCCACCCCGTAAGGGGTAAGCTGAATTGATCCGTCCACAACCATCGCCCCATGCAGGCCCATGAGATTGTGCGTGATGAAACGCCCCGGCGACTTGGCGCGCAGAAGGTCGATCTGCTCCTGCTGAAAAGAGACTGTCGCGTCCGACTGAAACCT
>JBHEKO010000286.1:0-2629 GCA_041859475.1 Candidatus Hydrogenedentales bacterium | reverse complement strand
ACGACAACGCGACGATATCGGTGAATCTTCGTTGGTATCTCGCGAATTCGATCTACCGGCGCGAGGTGAAGGCGGGTGTGGATCAGCGGAAGATCATCTTCACGAGCATCCACTGCGACGCGTTGTTTAACGACAAGCTTCGCGGGGCGATGGTGTACATTCCCGGGGCGTCGCACCGCAGGGAAGTGGAGCGAGGCTGGCCTCCGAAGACCTATCAGAAGTACAAGGAATACCAGGAGCAGCCGGAGTCGAAGACGACCGCCGGGGAGCGGCGGCGCGACGAGGCGCTATCCCGCAACTTTGCCACGACACTCCTCGACGAACTTGGAAGGGCCCAGATTAAGCGGCACAGCGTGGGCGATCCGATTCGCTCCGTGATTCGCCAGTCGGGCGGCAAGGAGTACGTGCCCGCGGTCTTGCGCAACACGCAGGTGCCCACCAAGGTGTTGATCGAGTGCGCCAACCTCACCAACCCGATAGACTGCAAATGGGTGTCGCAACCGTGGTGGCGCGAGCGATTCGCCGAAGCCTACGTGGAGGCGCTGAAGGCGTTCTATCGGTAGCCCCTGGCATTGTGGATTGAAGAAGACCGATATGACCGATCGGGCGGATCCGGCGGCTCGGTCCTATGTAGACCGAGAAACGCTAACGGGGTTATCGAGGAGACGAGGCCAACAGGTCTGCGACAAATAGCAAGCCCTACAGCAGCGCGCTCGCGGTGCGTTCGCCGGTCTTCCAGTCGAGCCGAAGGAATTCATCGCCCAGGCGAAACTCGATCACGTCCGACGCGAACGGAGTTTGGCTGTACGGATTGTCGTAGCGCATATCGTGTTTGAGAGGGACGCGCTTGCCGTTCTGCATGAAGGGACGCCGCCACCCGAATTCGAGCAGGCCTTGCGAAGGCGAGTCATAGGAGACGCGCAAGTTCCCGAACGAGAGCCGCGCCGCGAGAATGCGATCGACGAACGTGGGGAAATCGCCGTCCGTGGCACGGCGGCCCAATTCGCAAATCCAGACATTCTCGTTCCCATCGGCGATGAGTTCTCGATTCCGGTCTTCGCCGGGTTCGGTTTGCCAGCGGGTAGGGCGTTGCGAATACAGCGCGAGGTAGGCGTCACCCTTGCGCGCAAACACCCATCCTTTGCGTTCGATGACCTCATCGAACTTCTTCCGAGGCAGCCACGCGTGGGTGAAGACGAAATCATTGGACATGTAGAGTCCGCTGCCGGAATTGAGCTTGTAGATTTCGACAACGACATTTTCCCGCTGCACGGTGCGAGGAAGGGTGCCGTAACCAGTCCAGTAGTTGGGCGTGAGCTTTTGCTTTTGCGAGGGGTGGCTTGTAAAGCAGACTGCGTCCCGGCCGAGTGTTGCCTGCCATATATGCTGCTGATCGCCGCCGCGGCCGGGATGGTAATCCTGCGCCGTACTCAGCATGTAATCGGGCGTGCGATACGTGTAGATGTCGACTTGCTCGCGAATGTTGCGTCCGAGGTCCTTTGAGTACATGCGGGCAATGCACGGCATGATCCGCAGGGCGCGCGCGACGCGGATGAGCGACTGCTGCTTTTGAAAGGGTTCGAAGAAGGAGTTCTGCCACCAGTTGTACGTGTCGAGCATGTGGAGGGTCAGGTTGATGACCTTGGGATGTGCGTAGGCTTCCAGGGTGAACCACACCATGCCATCCTCGGGATCGCTGAAACCCAGGCCCCATCGTTTCGCCTCCGCGATTCGGATTCCCATGCGCTGCCGATTGATGTATTCCTCCCGCGACGCGTCATTGGCCATTGCGTTCAAAACGGAGGGCACGCGATAGCGCGTGCTCAGCGCGAGGCAAGACGCGCTCATGCTCGCGCCGGGAAACCCTTTTCCGAAAGCCAGCTCTTGAACCCCGGCCGTACTGTCATCGGTTGTGACTTTCGTGTGCTCCGAATAGGTACGGCCATGCGTGCTGGGCATCGAATCCTGAAACGAGTTCATAGCGATATCGGCCAAGAGGAGATCCACGACCATTGCGGCACGTTTTGCGATCCACTCGTCCTGACAGAAGTCCGCGAGATTCAAAACAGCGGCCAGGTCTTCGTCGTAATAGACGTTCGACAGCCATTCGCTGAAACCGGTGTGGAAGCGCAAATCCAGCCAACGAGAAATTCGAGTGCGATGCACGGTCATCAGTTCGCGTCCGGTCTTTCCCGAGTTCGTGAATACGTCGTCGGGGTAGAGCTGTCCTGCGAGATAACCCGCGGTCGAAAACAAAATGTAGTGGTTCTCGCTCCACGTGCACATCGAATCGGCACCTGGCTCGTCGGGCCAGTACTTGAACGCGAGGACTGTGGACTTCATTCGCTCGCGCAATTCGGGAGATATCAAGGGGCTATCGCCGAACTGATGGAGGAGTCGAAGCATGCCATTCAAATGAAAGTCGGAACAGTCATGACGCGAGTCGATGAACGCACACGAACCTTCGAGCGCGCCGTTTTGCGGGGGTTGACCTGCGGCGATACGAATCGCTTGTTCATATTCGCCGTAGGTCTCCCTTTGAAGGACATGGGCGCTCAATGCCTGCCGCCGCGCCGCGAAGTCCGCGGAGGGGTCGGCCAATGCGGCCATACTCGTCATGAGAATGCTT
>JBHEKO010000650.1:0-2616 GCA_041859475.1 Candidatus Hydrogenedentales bacterium | reverse complement strand
GCGTTGTTCACGAGGATGTCGATCGCACCGAACGTGTCGAGAGCGGACGTCACCATCACGTGAACCTGAGCCGGGTCGGTAACATCGCACACGACGCCAAGCGCGCGAGCCCCGGCTTCTCTGACCGTATCGACGGTATCGTCGACTTCGGATTCCGTGCGGGCGGCGGCGACAACGGCGCACCCACGGGCTGCGAAGGCCACGGCGATTCCTCTGCCGATGCCGCGGCCCGCGCCGGTGATAAGAATGGTCTTTCCTTTGAGCATGGTTCCTCCTGACTGCCGGGATGCATGATAGCGATTCGCACCACGAGAGATACAGATTCCATGCCCTGCTCCTGGTATACTCCTCGCCATGCCGGAAGTTGCAGATACGAGTTCCTCCGAGAAGAGTTGCCCTCGCGGGATACTTGCCCGCGTTCGGACATTTCTCGGTCCCGACGAAGCGTTTGCATCCGACCGCCCTCCCCTGCTGCGTAGACGCACGATGCTGTTCATGCTTGGGCCATTAGCCACACTGCTCACATGGGTGTTGGCATTCTTTCCAGGGGGTGTAGAGCGTGTCTATGCCAGTGGGCTCGGTCCGGCGATCACACGCGCGCTTACGGCCGTCTCGGGATTGACGACCGTCAACCTCAGTGGCGGCATCGCGGCGGCGCTCGCCGTTTGGCTGCTGTGGCCCGCGCCGCGCGCGGTTTACCACGTGGTCCGCCGGCGACGCCGCGTGTCGAATGCGGCACTCTGCGGCTTGGGGCGGTTCGCGGCTGTCTGCGGCGTGCTCGGGGCGGTGTTTTACGCTTTCTGGGGCGTCAACTACGCGCGGGCAGGTCTCATCGAGCGAATGGGGTGGAATGACCCGTTCGCGAATCCGGCCGTCATGCCATCAATGGATGCCGTGGAAGACGAGATTGCCGGACTATGCGCCCAGCTCATCGACGAGACAAACCGCGCGTACGAAGCCGCGACCGGGTCGCCGGATTTGGGCAGACCTTCGGGGGAAGATGTGACGTGGGCCCGGATAAACGCGAGCATCGACGCAGGATACCAGCGCGTGCAAGGACAACTCCGGCTTACTCCATCGTTCGCGGAGGAACGGGGACCGGCAAAGAAATTCTACTCGGGAGAACTCATCAGCACGCTCGGGATTGCCGGGTTCTATTTCCCCTGGTCGGCGGAGGCAAATATTAATCCGTTTGTGCCAGGATGTCAGATGCCGGGCATTGTCGGTCACGAGAAGGCGCATCAGCGGGGGATCAGCAGCGAGGACGAGGCGAACTTCTTCGGCTATCTCGCGTGCGTCGCATCCGACGACGAGTATGTGCGGTATTCGGGATTGTTGTTTGCGCAACGGCAACTGCTGATGGTCCTGCTGCAATTGGACCCGGAGCGGGGCGAAGTGCTAGTCAAACATCGGCTGCCGGGAGTGCAACGCGACGTCACGAGTATGAAGGAATTTTGGAGGCAGTACGAAGGTCCTGCGCGTACCGCAAGCTTGGCCATGAATGACGCCTATTTGAAGGCAAACAGGGTCAAGGGGGGCTTGCAGTCGTATGGCCTGAGCGCCAAGCTGCTCGTAATCTACGCGCGGGAAAACGGCGGTTCGTGCGTGCCCACTCGCACAGCGGACAAAGGAATTGGCCGCGCCCTCAGCGGATCGGACGCGGCCGCGGGAAGCTAGAGGGTTGGGGCCCTCGAGATGGGCTGGTGTTCGCGTTGGCATTTTCGAAGTACGGGGTTCTGTGTAGCGGCACTGCCAACGCTTGTCATATATACTCGTGAAATGCGCATTCGTTACACGGGTGGGGATAACCGCCCCCTTTCGCCTAACGTACTTCTAGCGATCGCCTAATCGCGCCTCAACGCCCGTCATCTACCATTCATCTCGTTAGCCTAGGACACGCCATTCCCCGGGGCTTCCGCGATCGCAATCCGCCACTTCCTATTGCTCCGACCTGATCGCGGAAACCCTGTGATTCTGTCCGGAAGTGGACAGCCATGGGCGTAGTGGACAAGGATTGGGAAAGGAAACAAGAGTCTGGGGTTCGCTGTGTAATGGGTGGGTGTGCAACAATCGGTTCATGTTTGAATCGTTGGACGTGTTTCATCCCCTAATTGCGCGGTGGTTTGCCGACTCCGTGGGAAAGCCCACGGGAGCCCAGAGGGCTGCGTGGCCCGTCATTTCCCGCGGAGAACATGTGCTTGTAACGGCGCCAACCGGCAGCGGCAAGACGCTGACGGCATTTCTTTGGGCGCTGAATCAACTCATCACGGGCGCGTGGCCGTGCGGTGCGCTACGCATCCTGTACGTGTCGCCGTTGAAGGCGCTCAACAACGACATCCGCCGGAACCTCTTGGGTCCTTTGGAGGCGCTGCGGGCACGCTTCGAGGCGGAGGGCGAACCATTCCCGGACATCCGCGTGGCGGTACGGAGCGGCGACACCGACCCCGCGGAGCGCCAGCGTATTCTTCGACGCCCGCCTGAGATTCTCATCACGACGCCGGAGAGTCTGAACCTGATGCTGTCGTCACGGAGGGCGATACCCGCTTTAACGGGCCTGCGGACGACAATCCTCGACGAAATTCACGCCGTGGCGGGCACGAAGCGGGGCACGCACCT
>JBHEKO010000457.1:0-7422 GCA_041859475.1 Candidatus Hydrogenedentales bacterium | reverse complement strand
GAAGACCGAAGGCGACGTCTTGTTCGCGTACTCGACTTCCGCTTCGGCGAGCGCCGTCCGGCAATTCGTGCACCAATAGATGGGCCTCAAGCCGCGGTAGATTGCGCCCGTTTGATAGATCTCACCAAACACGCGAATGATCGTAGCTACGTATTTCGGACTGAGCGTCAGATACGGATCTGCCCATTCGCCCGTGATACCCAGCCGCTTGAATCCCTCGCGATGGGCATCCACATACTTGAGCGCAAACGCCCGGCAGGCGCGCCGAATCTCGGCTTGCGACATGGTTTTCGCCTTGTCGCCTAGTTCGCCAACCACCTTGTGCTCGATAGGCAGGCCATGACAGTCCCAGCCGGGGACGTAAGGGGCGTCGAAACCAGCCATCTGCTTGGATTTCACGACGAGGTCCTTGAGGACCTTATTGAGGGCGTGGCCAGAGTGGAGCTCGCCGTTCGCATAGGGGGGTCCGTCGTGCAGGACAAATTTGGGACGGCCCTTGGCTTCCCGCCGCATTTGGCCATATAAATCAATCTCATCCCAGCGTTTGAGCGTCTCCGGCTCGCGCTTGGTGAGGCTTGCGCGCATCGGAAAATCCGTAACAGGGAGGTTGACAGAATCCTTATAGTCCTTTTCGGACTTGGGCACAGCAGGATCGGCGGTTTTTGATGAATCGGACACGGTTCGTGTTACTCCAATAAGCGGCGGACTTTAGCACAGGGGCACGGGGAAGTCAAGGCAAAGAGAAGCATAAAACGCAGATTTCACAGATCGATCTAAAAGAATCAAAGGACCTACGAAACCCATTGGTCTCATAGGTCCTATTGGACTCATTCAATCCACAGGACTCGCGGGAAATCGCACGGCCCTGCCATTCCCGAGGACACAACACACACAAAAGAAATCTTGAAGAGACTGACGCCGCCTGCAGGCGATTTGTCAGCCTCCGAGCTTGTTCTTGAGTGCGGCAAGTTGCTCGGCGAGCTGTGTATTCAGCAAACCGCCTTCATCGCCGAACGTGCGCGTCTTGTCTCCGCCGGGTTGCTGCTGCCTTCCGCCGGAACGGACTGCGCCGCGGAGGGCCGCGCCTTGTTCCTTCTCGCGACGTCGCGGGCGCTGACCACCACCACCCTGGGGACGCCTATCGCCATCGGCCTGCGCGGCAGCGCGTTGATCGGGTCTCGCGCGACGCATCCGCGATTCTTCACTCCCCCCATCACGCCGTGGCCCGGAATCGCGGCGCGGGCCGCGCTGATCCGGAGCGGCGCCCCCTTGGACCGGCGCGCCGTCGGCGGCCGGGGCTGGCGCAGCCGATGGCCTTCCGTCGCCCGCGGGACGCGGCCGGCGACTCGGATGCGGATGCGCGTGCCTGGGCTCGGGAGGCGGCAAGAGCGCCTTGATGGACAAGGAAATGCGCGGCAATGCCTTGTCGACTTTGATTACTTTGACCTTGACGATCTCCCCCACTTTCACCACGTCGCGAGGGTCTTGGACAAAACGGTTGGCGAGTTCCGAGAGGTGAACGAGGCCGTCCTGATGCACACCGATGTCGACAAACGCGCCGAAATCGGTGACATTCGTCACGACACCTTCGATCTCCATCCCCTCTTCGAGGTCCTGCACGGAATCGACGCCTTCGAGGAATTTCGGGATCTTGAATTCCGTTCGTGGATCACGGCCCCGCTTGAGCAACTCGTTATGAATGTCGCCAAGAGCAAGGTGTCCCACAGCATCGGTGGCAAACGCGGACAGCTCGATACCGTCCAGACTCTCGGGCTTCTCAACCAAGTCCTTGGTTGTAAGACCTAGCGATTCGGCGATGCGCGCGATAACTGGGTACGCCTCCGGATGAATGGCCGTGCTGTCCAAGACGTTATCACCGCCCGAGACGCGAAGGAAACCCGCGCACTGCTCGAAGACTTTGGGGCCGATGCCCGAGATATCCACCAACTGTTGGCGATCCTTGAAGCCCCCGTGCTGCATCCGCCAATCGACGATGTTCTTGGCGATGTCCGCGTGGACTCCGCTCACGTATCGCAGGAGCTGCACGCTGGCCGTGTTGAGTTCGACTCCAACCGCGTTCACGCACGAAACGACCGACCGATGCAAGCCGTCGCGCAACGCGCGCTGGTTGACATCATGCTGATACTGTCCGACGCCGATGTGGCGCGGTTCGATCTTCACCAACTCCGCGAGGGGATCCTGCAACCTTCGCGCAATCGAGATCGCGCCGCGAATCGTCACGTCAAGATGTGGAAATTCCTCGCGCGCCAGCTTTGACGCGGAGTAGATGGAAGCGCCTGCTTCGTCGACGAAGACCCAGAACGCGCCCGGCACCGGAATCTTGGCTAAGGTCTGTTTGACGAAGCGGCTGACTTCCCTGCTGCCGGTTCCATTGCCGATGGCGATAGCAAGCACGTTGTACTTGGCCATGAGCGCCATGAAGATGGCTTCCGCGCCTTCGACATCGTTCTGGGGAGGAGAGGGGAAAATTGTGGCGCTTTCGATAAATGCCCCGGTGCTGTCCACGACGGCGAGCTTGCACCCCGTCTTCATGCCTGGATCGACACCCATAACCGAGATGGGGCCGGCGGGCGCGGACAGAAGCAAGTTGCGGGCGTTTTCGCGAAACACGCGAATCGCTTCCGCATCGGCGCGTTCGGAGACGACTCCGATGACCTCGTTCTCGATCGACGGACGCAGCAATCGGTTGTACGCATCTTCGACGATTGCGCGGATATGAATCGCGAACGGGCTATCCGAAGACTTGAGCCAACGGGCGGTGAGTTCTTGAATCAACGCAGCGTCGTCGACGGCGAGTTCCATGCGAAGAAATCCTTCGCGGACGCCGCGATGCACGGCAAGGTACCGGTGCGAGGGAATCTTCTCCACCGGCTCTGAAAACTGATAGTAGGCCTCGAACTTGGTGACCTTGCCTTCGCAGTTCTTGGTGGGATGCGCGGCGATGGACCCGTGCTTGAGCATGCGCTCGCGCACCGCGCGGCGCGCTTCCAGATCCGTGGACACGTTCTCGGCAAGAATATGGTTCGCGCCTTCGATGGCTTCCTCCACCGAAAGGACCGCCTTTTCCGGCCGCACAAAGGTCGCGGCAAACTCTTCGATAGTCTGTTCGCCGGCCTCTTGCGCCCAGATAAAGTCGGCCAACGGTGCAAGCCCTTTTTCGCGGGCAACCGTCGCCTTGGTGCGCTTCGCCTTCTTGTACGGCAGGTACAGGTCTTCGAGCATCGACTTATCGGTGCAATTCTCGATGGCCTGACGGAGCTCGTCGGTAAGCTGTTCCTGCTTCAGCAGGGTCGACAAGATCGAAGAACGGCGATCGGTGAGCGAAGCGTAATAGTCGCGCCGATCGGAGATGGTCTCCAACTTCTCCTCGTCGAGGTTCCCCGTGGCGTCTTTTCGATACCGCGCGATGAAGGGAATCGTGGCTCCCCCGACGAGCAAATCGACGACTTTGACAACTTGCTCGGTCCGGACGCCGGCTTCGCCTGCAATTAACTGAATGAACTTCTCTTCTATCATCGCGGTGAACTCCAAAGACCCCCGTAAACTAGAGAATGTAGCAGATTTCGAGACTCGTCACAATATCAGCGTTCCCAGGAGAGGACGACGTGAACGTCTTCGGCCGTATTTGGCAAGGAAATCCACAGGGTGGAGGAATCGGCATCCCACTCCTGCGCGACTTCCGAATCAGGACCAGCCGACACACTTGACGGCTTCTTCGGCAACAGAATGCGGGCGTTGGCGGTTGTCCCCAATGGCCCGCGAATATCGAAACGGAACGAAGCGTCGCCGACTTCTTCGTTACGCACACGTCCCCCGGCGGCAATAACCTTGGCCTTGGCACCGGACTTCGCCAGCCAGCCCAAATCGTACAACAGCGCCCGCTCGTTGGTCTTCAGAACGGGGTCGCTCACAATCGGGAGGGCTGCGTCGAAGAGGTTCACATAGCGCCCGGCAAAGGTCTGGCTAGGGGCTTCGACGATGGTCTCGTCGAGTACGCTCGCAATCAGATAGGGTCCCCGGCGCAGGGCAAGATAGGGCTGGGTCTTCAGCGTCTCGCCCTTCTTGGCGAGCATTTCGCCTACTAGCGCGCGCACGAGGTCCGCGCCTTCAGGGGTACGCGTGAGCTCGCTTGCGCTCTTCTCCACCACCCGGATGAACCCCTTATCCACCGGCTGGGGCGCCGTGCGGGCCTCGCCGGTCGCGCCGAGCCGCTTGAGCAGGTCGTCGTAGGCACGGGCGGAAGTCGTGCCCTGCTCGTTCCACCACTCGCGGACGCCGTGATACGGATCGGATCCGTCGTCGACGAGAATCAGCGAGCCGCCATTGCGGACCCATTTCTCCAGCGCGGCATGGTACTCAGCTTTGAGGGGCTTCTGGTGCTCGTAGGTCAACAGGAGGACCCGATAGGGTTCAAGGCAGGCGGGATAAATCGTGTTCTCGAGTTGCACAACGTCGGCCGGCACTCCCACCTTCAGTAGCGGAATCGCGAGACCGTAGAAAGCCCCAAGCCCGGAATCGCTGGCATTCGGCGCGGCCCGTTGAAACATCATCGTATCCGACACAATCACCCCGATACCGCGCGTTCCCATGTCGTACACGACATCCGTCTGATTCATGTCGTTCAACGCATTGATGACGACCGATAACTGGGTCGCGTAGTCGGAGGGGATTCCCTCGCGGTCCGATGTCTTCGAATCGAGATCGACTTTGGGGTAACTGCCTTTGAAAATGCGGTCGGGCCAGGGCATAACCTCGTAGCGGGCGGTCTCCGGCCACATCAGCGAAGCGATGATCGTGCACTCGTAGTTGAGTTTATAGTCGTTCCAGCTTCTATTGGGGTTGTCCTCAACGGGATCCGCGAGGAACCAAACCTTCTTGCCCGTGGGGCGAACCATGGCTTGCATCTGGCCGTACTCGAAAAACGCCGTCTCGAATGTACGCTCTTTCTTTACCCCCCTGTAGACGTTCGGCGTGCGCGCCGTGCCCGTCCACACCTGCGCGATGTAGCCGTCGAGTTGGGGAATGTCGATCAGGTGCGACTCCGGGCTGACGATCCGCCAATGCGCATAGCTGATCAGGCTGTGCGTCGGCACGTGACACTCTATCGTGCGTCCCTTCGCCTCCGCGCGGTTCTTGGCGTGCGCGAAGACTTCTTTCAGCGCCTTGAAGTAGAGTTCGTACTTGAGCTTGCTGGCGCGGTACTGAGCGTCGGGGCTGGAATCCGGCTCCTGCCACGGCTCGCCGTAGAAAAGCTGCCACTCGCGTTTGAACGATTCGCTCCAGCCTGCGTCGGCCCAGAACTCGGGCTCTTCCAGATAGATGGCGGAAACACCGTCGTCCACCGCGGGCTCGACGTAGCGTTTGACGTATTCGATGTAGGAATCGGAAGGCACGTTGTAACCGACCGTCGTGCTGTCGCCGTGCATGAGCAGCTTGCCCGACTTGACCGTCTGGACTTCTTCCTTCTTGAACGCGTCGCCGGAGCCGTAGTACGAATCGTACTCGCCCCACGCGATCCCCGTCATCATCGAGACGTTATAGCCTTTGGAACGCCACACGGCGGCCCGCTCCGCGAAGGTGCTCCCTACCCCATAGACGACAGCCACGTCGGATCCGATGTCGATTTCGGGGGAGTACGGAGCATACACCTGGAAACAGGTGTAGTCCCGGAGAGGCGGCTGCCCCTCGGCCGAAGCCACGGCAAGCAGCGTCAAGAACACACCGAAGGCATAAGAAATCTTGCTGTATTGCACGAGATAGATTACCTGAAGCCCAAACCCACACGCACCAAATCAACGCACCGGATTGACCATAGCATGCGTGGGCCAACGAGTCAATGAACACGCCGCAATCCGAATGCCCCGGCAGCCGCTCGAACGGGGTACCGATTGCGGAGCGCCCGACAGGCTGCTACGATGCCGCTCATGAGTATCCCACGTCTTCAGGTTTCCGATCGGCTTAGAGAGTTGATGTCGTTTCGCAAGCTCACCGGCGAAGTGCCGCGCGTCCTCATTCTGCGCAGTCACTATTGGCTGGACGGGGCATGCATCAACGCGGCGGCGGCCCTGGGATGGCAGGTGGAAACCGTGCCCGTCGTCATGGAAGGCTCCTTGCAGCGCGAGGCGATCGCCCGGCTCTTCGAGGGCATCATCTCCTTCCGTCCCGATTTCATCCTGTCCGTCAATCTCAGTGGAATGGATACGAACGGCATGTTCGCGGCCCTGTTCGACGACCTGCAAACGCCGCACGTGACTTGGTTCGTGGACGATCCCCGCACGATCATCATGGGCAATCGCGCCTATGCCAGCGACCGCGCAATTGCGCTCACCTGGGACGAAGCCTACGCGCCGTATCTCCGGGACGCCGGGTTCTCCCTCGTGGAATGGCTCCCCTTGGCGGTGGATTCGGCAGTGTTCAATGCGCCACCCGGCACCGCCTCGCACCCCCCGGCATTCGTGGCCAATTCGATGGAAGACTTCGCGCAACGGGCATGGAGCGGGTTGAACGCCAATCCTTGTCTGAAGCAAGCCGCGGCGAACGCATTCGACGCAGGCCTCGTAACACGCGAGCGGTTTAAGGATGGCGTGCGCGCCATCGTGGGCGACGACGTATTCGCAACGCTCGATGCCGAAGCCGAGCGGTCGCTCGAAATGCTCTTCTTCATTGAAGGCACTCGTCGCCTGCGGCGCGTATATGCGGATGTCCTCGTGCCCGAAGGCCTGACCCTCCGAGGCGACGATGGATGGAAGCACACGTTTCCTGCAGCCGAAGGTCCGCTCTCGTACTTGGAGCAACTACCTGCGTTCTACGGACAGTGCGCCCTAAACTTCAACGTGACCAGCATTCAAATGCCAAACGCCGTCAACCAGCGTGTCTTCGATTGCCCCGCGGCGGGAGGCTTTCTACTAACCGACGCCCAGCCCGACCTGAAACGTCTGTTTGACGTCAAACGGGAGGTTGCGCAATTCCACTCGCTGGAGGAGAGCGTGGACCTCTTCCGATACTACGGAACGCACGAAGATGCACGCAGGGTGATCATTGAGACAGCGCGCGCACGAATTCTTGGCGAACATACGTATATGCATCGAATGCTTCGGATCGTGGAGTTGGTGCGGAAACGGTTTGCGTAGGCAAAAAGCGTGGGTCTATACACCGCGCGGCGAGGTCTGCATTTGCAGAACAAAATGCTGTGTCACGAATACCGCTCTTTGAGATACGCTTCGAGCGCCAGCAGGCGGTGTGCGTGTGTATGGTGGGCGGCAATGCGCGCTTGCGCGGCGCGAACGATCCGCACGCGTTCGGCGGGATGTTTCTTGTAGTACGTGACTTTGTCTTTCAACTCGCCCAGTGTATTGAACGCAACAACCTCGGTGTCCGGCTCGAAGAATTCGCTCAAGTCCT
>JBHEKO010000446.1:0-4904 GCA_041859475.1 Candidatus Hydrogenedentales bacterium | reverse complement strand
GTCGCTGGTGTTGGTGCAGGGCTTGCCGTCGCGGAGACGCGCGCCGCAGATGCGGTGGTTGCGTTGGGTCTCGGTGGCGTTGATGGCGGCGATCCAGTCCTCGGACCAAGAGCGGGCGCAGGGGGTGCCGAGGGTGGTGGTTGTGGGGGTGGTCTGGTTGGTGGCGGTAGTTGTAGTCATTGTTGACGGTTCCTTTTGACTCAGAGGGTCTGGGGTCTGGAATATGAACGGCGGCTGTTCGGGCGGTTGTTCGGAATCAAATACCTCTATATATAGCTGCAGTTTGTTGCACTGGGGATAGGGAAAATCGGCGCGAAATGGGACCGGGGGCGTAGGCGGGACTTGGGGAACTTAAAGGAGATAGAGGACCTAAAGGACCTATACGACTTATAGGACTTATAGGGCTCATAGGGCCTATGAGGCTTTTAGATCGTATGAGAGCGAGGGGTTGGCTGAATGGGCGCGCATGAGTTGCCTGCGGGATGTCCGGGAGACAGAGTCATATAAGCATGGTTGTTTGTTTGACTTGAGTTGCAGACGTATGCTACATTTCGCCGTTAGGTCAATATGACCGCCGAGCTGGGCAGCACGTGAAAACGGCTTGCGCCCCCCGGTCGGAGTGCTAGGGCGGCCAAGCATTTTTTATTGTGGAGACTCTATGTCACGGATGAGGGTCGGGCTGGTCGGCTGTGGAAACATTGGAGCCGACTTGTGTATCGCTCTCCAGCGGGGTGTTATCCCGGCGGAGATTTCAGCGCTTATGGATATTGACGAGGGGCGCGCCCAGTTGTTGCGCAACTCGTTTCAGTTGAATGCGAAGGTTTGCGATTTGGACGAAGCGGCCACGTCGGTCGATTTCCTTGTCGAGTGCGCTCAGCCGAGCGTGGTGAAGGAAGTTGTCGAGGCGGCGGTCCGCCACCAGCACGATTGTCTCATCATGAGCGTCGGGGGGTTGATGGAACACCCGGAGCTATTCGAGGCAGCGCGCGCCAGCAGCATCCAGATACACGTGCCGTCGGGTGCGTTGTGTGGGTTGGATGGCGTGCGTTCGGCGATGGAAGCCGGACTGCATAGGGTCGTTTTGACGACGCGAAAGCCGCCGAAGGGATTGTCGGGTGCGCCGTATCTCGTGATGAACGGGATCGACGTGGACAACCTTAAGGAGGCCATGGTGGTGTTCGAAGGGTCCGCGCGCGAGGCGTGCAAGGCGTTCCCGCACAATGTAAATGTGGCGGCGGCGTTGAGCCTTGCGGGGATTGGGCCCGACGAGACGATGGTACGGATCATTGCCGATCCGCGAGCGACGTGCAATTCGCACGAGATCGTCGTGGAAGGGGCTTTTGGGCATTTGAAGACCGTGACGGAGAACCTGGCATCGCCGCGCAACGCCAAGTCGAGTTATTTGGCGTCCTTATCGGCGGTGGCCGAATTGCGAGCGGCGGCGACGTTGTTTGCCGCGCACCATACGGTCTGACGCAGCGCCTGTATATAGAGTAGAATCGAGAATTCGTTGTTGCGAACGTGATGGAGAGATGGACATGTACGCAGTGGTGACTACCGGAGGCAAGCAGGTGAAGCTTGCACAAGGCGATCTTGTGCGGGTGGAAAAGATTGAAGGACCGGTCGGCGATACGGTGGAGCTGCAAAGCGTCTGCCTGCTGGCGAAGGATGACGGCCTCGTGGTCGACCCCAAAGCGCTGGAAAGCGCGAAGGTCGTGTGCGAGATCATCCAGCAGGGTCGCGCGAAGAAGATCCGCGTCTTCAAGAAGAAGCGCAAAAAGAACTACACGCGCACCCAAGGCCATCGTCAGCTTTACACGCAGATCAAAGTCCGCTCCATCGAAGCGTAAGGGAGATTATTCATGGCTCACAAAAAGGCAGGCGGCAGCTCGCGCAACGGTCGCGACAGCAATGCCCAACGTCTTGGCGTTAAGAAGTTCGGCGGCCAACCAGTTATCGCCGGCAACATTCTCGTCCGCCAGCGCGGCACGCAATTCCATCCCGGAATCAACGTCGGCTGCGGCAGCGACGACACCCTCTTCGCATTGAAGGATGGTGTGGTTCGTTTCCGCTACCGTCGCGGCGGCCGTCAATGCGTGGATGTCGTTGAGGCGGCCGGCGAATAGCGCCGTCCGACCCAACACCAACCTATGTTTGTCGATCACGCACGTGTACGGGTCACCGGAGGTGCGGGCGGCAATGGATGCGTCAGCTTTCGCAGGGAGAAGTATGTCCCCCGTGGCGGTCCCGATGGCGGGGACGGCGGTGACGGGGGCGATGTCGTTTTCGTAGCCGATGCGCGTCTGACATCCCTTCTCGATCTGCAATATCGCTCGCACTGGCGCGGCGAAGTTGGCGTGCACGGCAAAGGGAGCGGTTGCCACGGCAGGGCCGGAATTCCTCTGGAAGTCCTCGTCCCCCTCGGCACTCAGGTCTTCGCGTACGATACGGGCGAACTCAAGGCCGATCTCACGGAACCTGGCCAGCATTTCCTCGCGGGCAAAGGCGGTCGCGGCGGGAAAGGCAACGCACGGTTTTCCACCTCTACCCAGCGCGCCCCCCACTTTGCGGAACGCGGCGAGCCCGGCGAAGATGTCGAGTATCTGCTCGAGCTCAAGACCATTGCCGAAGTCGGTCTGGTGGGGTTGCCCAATGCGGGCAAGTCGACGTTCCTTGCCGCGGTAACGGCGGCACGCCCGAAGGTGGCCGACTATCCCTTCACGACGCTGTCTCCCAATTTGGGAGTCACTTCCTTGAGCGACTATCGCACGCTCACGATTGCGGATATCCCCGGCCTCATCGAAGGCGCGGCCCAGGGCAAAGGTCTTGGACACGATTTTCTGCGGCATGTCGAGCGCACCAAAGTGCTGCTGTTTCTCATCGATCTCGGCGATCCCGACCCCGTCGGCACGCGCGATTTATTGGAGCGCGAACTCGCGGAATACAGCCCGCATTTTGCCAAGCGCCCCCGCGTTTATGTGTTGAATAAAGCCGATATCCCCGAGAACCGGCAACGTTTCAAGGAAGTCGCGCCTTCGTTCGACAATCCGTGGCTCATTTCCGGAGTCACCGGCGAGGGATCCGCAGCCCTGATTGAGCACCTATGGGCGCTCGTCGACAGGGTCAAGCGGGAGGAAGCGGGCATGATTGTCCCGCCGGTCGAACATGAGTACACCTTCTCCGCACCCTTTACGATAGAGCGGGCGTCTTCCGGATTCCGGATCGACGGGGCCACCGCCATACGCGCTGTGCGCATGACCGACTTCACTAATGACGAAGCCGTGTTGCACCTGCAAAAAAAACTCGCCCAAATGGGGGTCATGAAGGCGCTCAAACGCATGGGCGCCAAAGCGGGCGAGTCCATCTATATAGGAGACGCCGAGCTTGAGTACCATCCCGAGTGACGTAAGAACCCTGGTCGTCAAAATCGGCACATCCCTGTTGACGGGTCCAAAGGGCTTCGACGGGCGCGTCCTGGAAGAGATCGTCAAGGAGCTCGCCGCTCTCAAGCGCGACCGCCGCATCAACATCCTTGTCGTGTCCTCGGGCGCAATCGGCTGCGGTATGAATATCCTTGGCATCAAGGAGCGTCCCAAGGTGCTCCCGCTGAAACAGGCGACCGCCGCCGTGGGGCAAGCGCGGCTCATGCACTACTACGAGGTGATGTTCGACCAGTACGGCGACGGATTGCACACCGCCCAAGTGTTGCTCTCCGCGGCGGACCTCGACGACCGTCACCGGTACATCAACGTGCGCAATACGATTCACACGCTGTTCGAGTTGGAGACCGTCATTCCCATTCTCAACGAAAACGACAGTGTCACCACGGACGAGATCCGCTTCGGCGACAACGACACCCTGTCGGCGCGTATCGCCGCGAAAATCGGCGCGGACCTGCTCATCATCCTCAGCGATGTCGACGGGTTCTACGATAAGAATCCGCGTCAGTTCAAGGATGCCAAGTTGATTGCGCACGTCCCGCGCATCACCGAGCAAGTCGAGGGACTCGCCGACGACACGCAGACCGAGACGTCTATCGGCGGCATGAAGACCAAGCTAACGGCGGCCAAGATCGCGTGCGCCTCGGGGTTGGTCATGGTGATTGCGAACGGCAACCGCGCGGGCATCATCCATGATGTACTCGCGGGGAAAGCCGTGGCCACGAGTTTTGGCGCGGTATCGGAGGCGATGTCGCAGCGAAAGCGGTGGATTGCCTTTGGCCGCTCCGCGAAAGGTTCGATTCGCGTCGATGACGGCGCGACCCGCGCCCTGGTAAGTCAGGGGCGCAGCCTCCTCCCCGCCGGCATCACCGACGTCATCGGTGATTTCAATATTGGTGCGGCGGTGCGAATTCAGGATTCCAAGGGCCACGAGATCGCGAGCGGGCTTGTCAATTACTCGAGCGAAGATATCGCCCGCATCAAGGGTTGCAAAAGCGCCCAGATCAAGGCCATTCTTGGGCGCAAGGATTTCGACGAAGTGATCCATCGCGATAACCTCGTCCTGCTGTAGAGACCGGTTCACGCACGGAGACTGATTCCATGGCAACAACACATACCGAATCGAGCGCGAGCGCGCTTCACGACGAACTGCAACGCATCGGCAAGCAGGCGCGCGCCGCCGCGAACGCCCTGCGCTCCACGTCGTCCTCGAGTAAGGACAAGGCCCTGCTCGAAGCCGCCGGGCGACTGCGCGGCTCCAAGGAATTTCTGCGGACTGAAAACGAGAAGGACTTGGAAGCAGGCCGCGCTAAGGGGCTCACGGGAGCGATGCTGGATCGCCTCACGCTCACCGATGCCCGCATCGAAGCGATGGCCGTGGGTTTGGAGCAGGTCGCCGCGTTGCCCGATCCGGTCGGCGATATCGTGAGCCAGAACATCCGGCCGAATGGACTTCGCATTGCG
>JBHEKO010000828.1:0-5027 GCA_041859475.1 Candidatus Hydrogenedentales bacterium | reverse complement strand
CGGACAGCGTTTAGCGAGAAGAACTGCGGCGCAAAACGATTCCCACGGGCAATTCGTATACAATCCCCCGCCAGCTACTCGAAACCGGGGAAACGATTGTATGGAGTCGGCGAAGGTATACGGCTATCGTTGGATTGTGCTGCTCGTGTTTGCCGTTCTGAACGTGGTCATTGAGATTCACTGGGTGGCGCTGGCTCCCATCACGACGGAAGCGGCCCGGTACTACGGCGTGACGCCGCTGTCCATCGGCTTCCTGTCGATGCTCTTCATGATCGTGTATCTCGCTGTCAGCATCCCTGCGTCGTACATCATCGATACTTACGGCATCCGTATTGGCATCGGTGCGGGGGCAGCGCTTATCGGCATCTTCGGACTGCTCAAAGGGGTGTACGCGGCAAACTACACGATGGTGAGCATCTGCCAATTCGGGCTCGCTGTCGCGCAACCCTTCATTCTCAACGCCTACACGAAAGTCAGTGCGCGGTGGTTTCCCATCGAACAGCGCGCAACGGCCACCGGCCTCGCCGCGTTGTCGCAATACATCGGTATTGTCGTCGCGATGGCGGCCACGCCGCTCCTCGTGCGCGCCTGGGGAATCGACGGCATGCTGATGTGCTACGGGGTGGTTTCCGTCGTTGGCGCTACGCTGTTTCTTGTCTTCAGCCGGGAAGCGCCCCCGACCCCTCCCTCTTTGGCCGACCAGGAAGAGCGGTTCCTCGTTGTCGCAGGCCTGAGGCATATGTTCAAACAAAGGCAGGTCGTGCTGCTCCTCTTCATGTTTCTGATCGGACTCGGCATCTTCAACGCCGTCACGACCTGGATTGAACAGATACTGAGTCCCCGCGGACTGGATTCGACTCAGGCCGGCACGGTGGGCGCGATGATGATGGTCGGGGGCGTACTGGGGGCATCGATTCTGCCGCCGATTTCCGACAAGATGCGAAAGCGCGTGCCGTTTCTCGTGATCGCCATGGCGTTCACGATACCCGGCCTCATCGGCCTGACGTTTGTCACCAACTTCGCCATGCTGCTGGTATCGAGTTTCATCCTCGGATTCTTCATCATGAGCGCCGGTCCCATCGGCTTTCAGTACGGCGCGGAACTCAGCCATCCCGCCCCCGAATCCACCTCCCAGGGCCTCATGCTCCTGGCCGGCCAAGTCTCAGGTGTCGCTTTCATTTACGGCATGGATGCCTTCCGCTCCGCTGGCGGCTCGATGACCCCCTTCATGGTCTTCTTCATCGTCATCACCATATTGAACGTAGGCCTTTGCACGCGACTCAAGGAATCGGATCTGATCAAGAAGGTCCAGTGATGGGAGACCTTCGGTCGTGAAAGTAAAACAATGAACGGCGGGGGAAATGGGAATGAAGATAGTCGACCTTGAGTGCTCCGATTTTCCCTTTATCAGGGAATGGATTGACCCGGGTCTCTTCCGAGTTTTTCGGGCTCCGGTGGGTGACGACCAGCTTGAACGTCTGCTGACCAAGCATCGGGATGGCCGGATGACGGATTTGGGCCTCAAGGTGGTGGACGATACCGGTCAGATACTTGGGCTCATTCATGTCGTCCTGGATTGGGCCAACGAGCTTGGGCACATTCGGCAGATTCTCGTTGGGGAGACCGGGCGGCGTCGGCAAGGGGTTGGTTCGGCCATGATGGAGCACACGCTGCGGGTATGCTTTGAACAGTACCGGCTACACCGTATGCAATTGTTCGTGGATGAGGATAATGAAGGAGCAGTGGCCTTCTACCGGAAGCAAGGTTTTCAGACGGATGGCCTGATGCGAGAGGCCGAGAAGATTGGGGACCGGTTCATCAGTTGGTATTGCATGTCGATGCTGGAAGGAGAATGGCGCACGCGCAGCCAACGAAGAGGAGGACGTTCTTGAATTCACGCGAACGGGTTCCGATCGCCCTCAGCCATGAGGAGCCGGACCGTGTGCCGCTGTTCATTGGTTCATATCGAACGAGTCACTACCAAATACCGGCCGATGTGCATTCGCGAATGATCTCCTTGATATGAAGTCTTCGCCTTTGTGCTTTTCCATCTCCTCTCGACAGTGCAACGCCCCGACGCCCAAATAGAGAGGACGTTCTGCGGTGAAATGCGGATGGCGCGTCGCAGTCGGTGAAATGCTGCCAATCAGGAGATTGGCGTTCCCGGCCGCCGTCCCTACGCCGGCGTGATCCGCCCCAGCGCAACTGCCTGTTGTGCGCCCGTGGCGTGTGGCACGTTCGACGGCTTGCCGCAGAGGGTTTCGTTGCCGAGGACCGCCACGCCGATGGCATCCATCGCGTCCGCGGGGAGCCCGTACTCGTCGCTCGCTCGCAGGACCGAGTCCGACAACCCGTTGCGCAACCGTTGCATCAGCGCCTGGTTCTTCACGCCGCCGCCGCTCACGATAACCCGCGACACGGTGTACTGCGGCTTCACGAAGCGGTTGTAGGCGCGGACGAGGCAATAACTCACCGCCGCCGTCACCGTCGCCAGAAGGTCGTCCAACGAATGGTCCTTGCGCGCCGTGAGCGCGTCGCGCAGGTACGTCTCCGGCGCGAACTCGTCGCGGCACGTCGTCTTCGGCGGCACCTTCGCGAAGTAGGGATGGTCCAGCAGGAATTCGAGGAACTCGTCGATCACTACCCCTTTCGCCGCGGCCGCGCCTTTGACGTCCATTTCCTGGGTGCCGCTTGTCAGTTGGCGCACGGCGCCATCCAGCACGATCATGCCGGGGCCCGCGTCGAACGACACGATCTCGTCAAACTTCGGAGGGATTACCGTGATGCTCGTGATCCCGCCCAAGTGCAGGTGCGCGACCGTGCGGTCGTCCCGCGCGAACAACGCCCAATCGGCATACGCGCTGATTGGCCCGCCCTGGCCGCCCGCGGCCATATCCCGCGACCGAAAATCCGACACGACGGGGTGCTGCGTGCGTTCGGCAACGATGGACGGTTCGCCTATCTGATACGTGCCAACCGACAAATCATAGCCTCGCGGCGGATTGTGCGACACGGTGTATCCATCGACGGCGACGAAATCGACTTCGCACAAGTCCGTCTGCGCGATTCGGCACATCTCCTGCGCCGCTTCGGCCAGGCATTCGCCCAACTCGAAATTGAGCAGCGCCACTTCCCGCGCGTCTTTCCGAGACACAATCAACCGGGTGTGCATCCCCGGCGCGTACGGGAAATGCCTGGATTGAATGTACTTGATGTGGAGATTGGCCCCGGTCCCTTTGATGCGCACGAGGGCCGCGTCTACTCCGCGCGCCGCGCTGCCGCACGTCAGTCCAACTGCAAACCGGGTCGTCTTCTTGCGGATGCCTTCGAACAACATAGCTGTCTGTCTCTTTCTTCCGCGTTTACTCGACGGACTCCAACGTAGCGCCGGTAAAGTAGTGCGCGAGTATGTCGTCGTGACGTTTGCCCGCAAGGGCCATTCCGCGCGCCCCCTGCTGGCACAACCCCACGCCGTGGCCGCGCCCGCCGCCTCGAAACACGAATGCGGCAGGCCCATCCGAACCCGATACCTTCTCAATTATAAACATCGCGCTCGGTAAACCGCCAAATGTTTGACGAATCGGGAGTTCCTTGCGGATGGTCACCGACGACTCCATTCCCGTGATGCGCACCCATTTCAGCCGCCCGCTTACGCCCCGGTCGCCCAACTGTATCTCGCGTACGGTCCCCACCCGATGCGTCTGATTGACCAGCCGCGTCGTCTCCGATACCGTCAGCCGCTTGCTCCATCGGTAATTGGCCGAATCGGCGCAGCAGTAGGCCCCGGAAGCATTTCCCAGCCATTTTGCCATGCCCGCGGTTGGCGATCCGCCCCCCGGCTTGGTCCCCGCCGGAAAGTCCGGCACGCCGCGTAAGGCCGGGTCCGCCGGGGCCGACCAGACCGTCTCGTTGTTCTCTGTGCAGCCCCCGCAGTTGGCGCTGAATGTCGCGGCCACGATGCGTCCCGCCGCCGTCAAGACCCGCCCCGCCGTCTCGCGCACGGCTTGATCGGCATTCGGATGCCGCCCGCCATGCCCCCCATACACCCGGTCTCCCTCGCTGTCGGTAAAGTTGAACCCTTCGAGCACGTGCTTGATGGCCATATGTTGAAGCACATCGCTCCGCGCCGCCACCGCCTGCGCCTTCAGCGCCTCGACAGGCCACAAGGCTGGCATCTCGGAGGGGAGCACCCCGGCGAGATAGTCCTCGACGGGGGAAGTTTCGAAGAGTTCGATCTGCGAATCCGGGCCAACGCCGATGCTCAATTCCCCCGCGTATTCGCCTTTCTTAGCGCCCGCGTTTACGCGCACGGGCAGGCCGTGGCGCAACGTCAACGGCAAGGCAACCGTCATCGGGGGGTGCCCCGCCCCGCCCGCAATCGTGGCAGTCCCCTTGCCCACTTCCAGCACCTCTGGGCGTATCCATGCCCACACCGATTCTGCTTCGAGCCGCTTCCGCAGCGCATTGGCTTCCGCCTCCGTGGAGAATCGCTGGATTGACACCCACTGCTGCCTGCAATCGAGCACGTGGCCTTGGGCGGTCCGAATACGATGCCCTAACGTTACGGCTTCGACCGGATATCCACGCCCTTTCCAGTCGGACACATACGTCTGGAGTTCCGTTTCTTCCGAAGGTTTGAAGGTCTTCGCGAAAACGTGGAACTGACGCCGGGGCGGCTGGGCCTGAAGCAGCCGGACGGTCCACTGCCCCGGACCCAACTCGGTCGCCTTGCCTCCGGACTCGACTGTCCCCGCATCCGTAGTCTCGAACGTCATCTCGCGCAGGCCATGCGTCAACCGAATGCGCACGAGTGGGTTGGCAGACACGGAATCGGATCTTGGTTCGGGCGCAGGCGGGGTAGGTTTCGATACAGGCTCCGGCGCGGGTCTAGGCGGCGGAATCGGAGCCTGGATTTCCGGGGGCCTCACCTCGGGCGGGACAGGCTCGGCCTTGCGATTGGTCCGGCACGAGCACGTCGAAATAAACACCGCGCAGAAGAGTGCACATGCGATCACAAAGGGGCGGTG
>JBHEKO010000696.1:0-7565 GCA_041859475.1 Candidatus Hydrogenedentales bacterium | reverse complement strand
CCTTGCGCGGATGTGCGCGCAAAAAGTGGGAGCAGCCAATTCTGCCCGAGAATCGGCTCGTGAATTATCGGCGTCCATTCATAGTTTGCCTCTTGTCCCAGAAATATAGCTGTTGAATATTGATTTATTTATTCAATTGCAAGTATAGACTCTCCCCTTCACCGACAGGAACGAGTTGAGCACGATCACTGCCCCCGGCGGTCGTGTGTGGGAATATGAGCACAATGGGCTTGGCCAGCCAGTGTCGGTGCTGGCCGGGAATGGCGTCCGCACGGTGTACACCTACGACACGCGGGGGTGCTTGGATCTGATTCCGTCCGCTTCAGGACGCGGCTCCCCTTCGCAATTTGGGGTGGCGAAACCCCGCACTCATCCGTATAATCGGCCCACATACTTCGCATTCTACGTAGGGGACCCACCATCGCGGGGCGCTGCCTTGCACGGGCATCCCTGACCATCACGGCAACTTACATGAGGAGGGGGATTTCATGTCGCAAGGTGTTGAAATTGCAGCGCCGCGCCATTGGCGCGACGGACTCACAGGCTATCATTATCTGGTCATAGCCGTCGCGGCCATGGGCTGGATGTTCGATACCATGGACCAATGGCTGTACGTAATGGTCAAGACGCCGGCGCTTGCCGACCTCTTGGGCGTGGCGCAATCGGATCCCATGACCCAGAAATGGGTGGGTATTGCGCAGACGGTCTTCATTCTCGGGTGGGCGACAGGGGGACTGTTCTTCGGAATGGTCGGCGACCGCCTGGGCAGGACCAAGACCATGGCTGTCACTATCTTCATTTACGCCGGTTTCACCGGGCTCAGTGGCTTGGCCCAGACGGCAGGACAATTCACCGCCCTTCGCTTTCTCACGGGCTTGGGAATTGGCGGCGAGTTCGCGGCAGGCGCTGCCTTGGTCGCGGAGACGATTCCCACGCATGCGCGCGCCACGGCCCTCGGTATCGTTCAGGCCATGTCGGCCTTGGGCAACGTGATTGCGGGCGTCATTAACCTGACCATCGGAGCCAATCCCGATTTGGGATGGCGATGGGTGTTTGCCGTCGGCGTCGTGCCGGCGTTCCTGCTCTTTGCGATATTCATGTTTCTTCGCGAGCCCGAAGTATGGGTGGAGAACAGAAAGCGAATCAAACAAGGCTTGGAAAAGCGGTCTCAAGTTCCCATACTTGACCTCTTCAGAGACAGGATACTCTTGCGAAACACGCTTGTCGGCGCAGGTTTGGCCACCGTGGGCGTCATCGGGTTCTGGGGCATCAGCACGTGGTCGTCCGAGTTGATGCGGAATGTCGTGCTGAATCCCACGGGAGATGTCGCGCTCAAGCAGATCGCCGAACAACAAATGTCGTTCGTCATCATGGCGCAGAACTTGGGGGGCTTCTTCGGAGTGCTTGCCTTCTCCTGGTTCTGTCAACGCGTCGGACGGCGTCTTTCGTTTACGTTGTCTCTGTTGGCCAGCGCCATCGTCGTGCCCGCGGCGTTCATGCTGACAAACTCGTTCGTCACGGGCCTCTTCATGTTCGCGCTGATGGGCTTCGTCCTGTTGAGCATGTTCGGCGGATACGCAATCTACTTCCCTGAACTCTTCCCGACGCGCCTGCGTTCGACGGGAACGGGGTTCTGCTACAACGTGGCCCGCTTCGTTGCGGCCGCCGCACCGTTTATTTTCGGGCATCTCAGCGGTATTGTCGGACTCCGCTATGCTGCCCTGCTTGTATCGTCCGTGTTCCTTCTCGGACTTCTCATCATTCCGTTTGCACCGGAGACAAAGGGCAAGGCATTGCCGGAGTAGAAGTCAACCATCGTCAATTTCAGACACACGGGGACAGGCCGCGAAAGCGCCTGTCCCCGTTTCGTTTTAAGGTCTAGTTGAAAACGCCCGCCGCAGAGGGCGGGCGCTACAGGAATCAGACCGATCAGCCGTATCCGACGGATCGGTCCTATGAGACTGAAGAACGGCGCACTCGGAGCAAACCACTTCTTAGCAGACACAGACGCCACGTGCCTACTTGTTCTCTGTCACGAGTTCTAGATTCCCGCATTCTTGCGCAGGCGCATCAGCGCCTCAACCGAATAGTCGGGAATCAGCCCGTGTTTGTCCGGAGGTACATCGAGCAAGAGATTGACGCCGCGCTCTTTGCACGCCGCATACTGACTCGCCAATTCGTCGTCCGCGCGCGGCATGTCGCCTTCGACCCAGAACCATTCCTTGCCGATGGGATCGCACACCTCGCCGGGCATGTAGTAGTCCTTGCCCTCGATCGTCCGCCACTTCTGATAGCCCTTGTCGACGGGCAGGCTGCGTTCGATGGCGATGATGTCGGAGGGCCACGCGTAGTCGACGCGATACTCCTCTTGCGTCGAGATGCCACTGTTCATCATGGTGATCGTGTCGGGCTGCAACTCGGCAATGTACTTGTAGAGATAGGTTCGGTATCCGCGCCCCAGCACGCCGGGAATGTCGATCCACGTCTCGGCGATTGGTCCATATTGCGTGAGAAGTTCCGTCACCTGATCCGTCTGAAACGACTGATAGAGCGACGTCGTGTGCGCAGGCAAATCGCTTCCCCTGTCCGAAGGCGTCTGACTGCCGAACCGATTGTGATTATCCCAGGAACAGTAATAGAACCCCGGCAGCACGCCCTTCTCGCGGCACGCCTCGACAAACTTTCCGACGACGTCGGTCTTGTCGGGGCTATTCGCCACACCGTAGTCGGTGTGCTTCGTCGGCCATAAGCAATGCCCCGCGACGTGTTTCGTCGTGAGCACGGCGTACTTCATCCCCGCGTCGCGCGCCACCGAGATCCACTGGCCCACGTCGAGCTTGTCGGGCGCATACAGATCCATCGGGTCTTTCCCGCTTGGCAGTTCCGCTTGAACGAAGGTGCTCATGCCGTAGTGGATAAACATGCCGTAGCCCAGCGACTCGAATTGTTTCAAGCGCTCCACGCTGTGCCGCTGGCTTCCCTTCTTCTCTTCCGCGGCGGCCTGCACCGGCGCCGTCACGGCGGCGCCAAGACCGGAGGCTCCCACCGCCCCAGCCGCCGTCGCTGCCAACATGCTCCTTCGCGTCATATTCATCGCGCCCATGTCCCCTCCTCCTGTCGTGTAGTGTCGTGTCGGAAACATCACCCACGTAGAAACCACTCAGTTCGCAGTAACCGGCAACCAGACTAGCATATCGCCGGGCGCCCGGTTGCTGTTCGCGAAAAAGGGAATCGCGGTGAAGTCCGCACCTTCACCTTTGAACGCAGTCGTGCTGTAAAGATCCGGAGAAACCGGATAGCGGACAGCTTCCCCTTTGATGATTGTCACGCCACCAAGTACATCAAGGCGATGCTCGGGTTCCAGGAGCGATGCATTCGACAGGGCCAATTCCTTTACGGGAACCGTGTTGTCCGCCGATTCGACGCAGTAAACAAGGGGCCCGCGCATGATGGCCGCACGGCCGAGATCGGCTTCAACTCGCGGGTGTGCAGAAACGCGACGTACAGGCATCGGCATTTCGATGGCGATACGGTCGCCTGTCTTCCAGGTACCGTGCAGAATGGCGTAATCCTGCCGAACCTCCACGTTCTCGAGAGGTTGCTCGTTAACATGGTAGCTACTCCCGCTTGACCAGTGGGGCGTGCGCACGCGAATCACACAATCGACAGGGGTATCCGCGGTGAATTCGAGCGAGATCTTTCCATCCCACGGATAGTCAGTTCGCTGAACAATCGTAAGGGTCTTAGCGTTTACGCGTGTTTCTGCACGGCTGCCAACGAAGAGATTCACGTACACACCAGCGTCGTCGGTCGCATAGATGTATCCTGGCATCGCCCCCATGAGCTTCAGGAACATGGGGGGACAGCACGGGCATCCATGCCAATCCCATCGCTGTCGATTCGTCGCCACCAACGGATTCTCGTAGTAGTAGCTGTTTCCTTGCTGAGACACTCCGGAGAGCGCGCCGTTATACAACGTTCGTTCCAGTTCGTCGATGTACTTGCCTTCCGGAAAAGACTGATACATGTTCCAGTGAAAGAACGCTGCGCCCACGGCCGCGCACGTTTCGAGGTAGGCATCGTTGGGAAGGACATAGTCGGGGCCGAACTTTTCGTCGTTCGCAAACGCGCCCACGCCGCCGGTGATGTGCATCTTGCGTTGCGTCATGTTTTCCCACAGACGCAGGGCTGCCTGGCGGTAGTCGTCGCGTCCGTTCACGCGTCCAGCGGCGGAAAGGCCTGCGCACATAAGCGTTGCGCGGACCGCGTGTCCTTCAATGGTCTGCTGTTGGAGGACGGGCTGATGATCTTGGGCATAAGGGCCCCACGACGGGCGGTCATCGCCGTAGCCTACCGCACGGATGAAGTCATGGCATTGCGGTTCGGTAAGTTGCGTCCAATCCGGTTGTCCGCAGTGGTGTCCGCGCGCCTCGATCCAGAATTCCGCCAGGCTGAGGTAGTCGTCTTCATTCACGGCCACACCCAACGTACTCTTCAGTTCGGGGTGTTCGCGTATCAGAAGGCACAAGTTCACGACTGCCTCTTCGCCGATCGAATGCGAAGGCACGATGTTGCGCTTGGGCGGCTCCCCCATGGTCTTGAACATCAGATTGGCCATGCGGACGGCCGTCGCTAGCAAACGGGTCTTGCCGGTCGCCCGAAAGTAGTGCACACCCGCTTCAACGAGAGCGCCGGCGTTGTATAGGTCGTGGCTCATGCGCTCGTATCCGCCGTTCAGCCCCCAACGATGGCCGGGTTCCACCAACTGCGTGAAGGTATTGATATAGCCGTCGGGGTCGGCATCCGCGGCGGCGGCGATGCGCTCGATGTAAGCGTCGATGCGCGCTTCCAAAGCAGGGTCCCGTTGTGTTGCGAGAAAGTCCGCCGAACCGCGAATCAGCTCGTAGACAAGGCCGTCGTAAAAGGGCGGACCCTGATGCTCCCCCGTGAGTTTGTCGCGCACACGATCGAAGTTCGTGAAAGCGCCCGTCTTCTCGAATTTGTCGAAGCAGTCTGGAACGGTCACATCCCGCCAAACGGCCCGCTTCGGTCCCCAGAAAGCGTCGTCAATTTGGACGCGTTCGAGTGTAACGGGTTGTGGAGCTGCTGCTCCGCCCAGCGCGCCTTGCGCCAACAGAATTCCAAGAGCCACTGTAATCATTGCATTCCCCCAAAACAGTGCAGCGATATCGTGTGCAAACCGCGCCTATGAGAGCGCCGCGTTTTTTCTCAAGCGCATCAGTCTGTCGATGTAATCCCGCGGGATTCGGCCCCGTTTGTCCGGAGGCAGATCCAACAAGAAATTTACCCCGCCGGCGAGGTCCGCAATCCCCCCGTCCGCCGCCAGCAGCGCCTCGCAGCACGGAACGTCGCGGGATCCTCGTCTCTCCCAACATAGATCCCCTCCTGTCGCCTGCGGCGGTCGTGCGTGTATCATATACTCCAGCATGGATTGTTTTGCCATACCCGTCACCTACTGGAAAAGGCCTGGGCCACTATGAACAAAGCTGAGCAATCCCTCGAATCGATACTGCGCGTTGTACGCCTGAACCTTCGGGAGGTCAACGAGGACCTGCGTTCGGCCACACCCGAGTCGATGCGCGACCGCGTATCCTCAATGGATCGAACCCTTCGCGGAGTCTTCGATTCGCTTGAAGAGTGCAGCTGGTATTGCACCCTGCACCGTCCTTCGAGCCCGCGAGAATACGACCCCGTCGATTTGGTGAAAGGCGAGGTAGGTCACTTTCTGAGAGCGGAAGATTCGCTCGCGTCTTCCGAGCCGGAGAACTATTGGGGGGATCCGGAACAAATGGGCCTTTGCATTGGCCTGGCCGTACGTTCTCTCGCGAAGCATGGGATCGCTTTCACCATCCGTCTGTATTTGGCCACCGATGAGCCGCGCATCGAAATTACCTCAGACCACGCCGCGCCTTTGCCCACGGACATCGGCTTGGGAAATCGGTTCGCAATTTCTCGCGACGAATTCTGTCATTTCTGGACGGCCGCCTCGGACGGGGGCGAGCTGCAAGTGCGCGATGGCGCCTTGGTGTTTTGCCTCGTGGGCGACCGCACGCGGGCCATGCTCCAGACGATTGCGACACCCGCACGCGCCGCGATTGCGAAGGCCGTGCGAACCCTGACCCCGTGGAGAGGCGCCATCGGACAATACGAGGAAGGCCTGGTATCCCCGGAGGACACCTTGGCCCTTTATGTGCGCCACGTCGAGCAGGCGCTGGCCGATCTTGATGAAGCCCTTGGCGCGCTCAACTAGGCGCCGCTGGTCCAATCCGGGAAGTTGACGGGCGTACAATCCGGGACGAACCCGAACTTGAACCCCGGGCACCGTTCTAGATAAGCTAGATGTTAAATTCGAGTAAGGTGCTGCACTTCTCGATAGCGACATTCTTGGGACTAGGATTGTATCTCGATCAGCTTCACGTCATGGGGTGCTAAGCTCGACAATACTGACGCTGACAATGACCTTGGGGAGTGGCTATTCAATGGTCGGCGAAGAAATGGCGGTCCTGCATTTCGACCGCGTAATCAACTACGCGATTCGCGTCGCGGATCGCTATCAACGAAACGTGACACTCGTAATGCTCAACTCGGGACAGGACGGGGCCGCGGCGCGAAAACTGCTCGCCCAATGCGTGCGCAGTTGCGACGAGGTCATGGAATTTCACGCGTGTGCCGCTGTGCTCATGGGTGAAACCGACGAGGAAGGCGCGCTTCGCGCAACGGAACGCTACAAGCGCGTCCACGGCAACAGGGTGGACATGCGCTTCGGCGTCGCTGGCTTTCCCAAAGACGGTCAAAGCGCGACCTCGGTGTTTCGTACCGCCTTCAAGCGGATGAACAAGGCCTGCGAAACGGGGCCGGGGACGGTCGTCTGCCACGACTAACGAGCGTGGACTCCCTGGACGCGAGAATGCCGCTGCAAGCGGCTTGCCCACAGCGGCATTCCCATCAAAACCTCGGATACACTAGTACGTGTCAACCCCAATGATCTTCCACGCGCCCTCTTCTTTCGCCCACGCCAGCGACAAGGTCATGTTGCCCGCAACGCCAGCCAACGACACAGGGGATGCCGTTGCCTTTGCGCCATCGATTGTCAGCGTCGCGGTTTCCACTTCCGCCTTGATACCGTCCAAGTAGCCCTGAGAAATCGCATCCGACACGAAGGTCTTCATGTCGGCCTTGCTGCGCCCCTCGGCATCCTTGTAGCTCTCCGAATACACCGCCATCAGTTGATCGACATTCTTCGCGACAATCGCTGCCTTCCATTCCGCAAGCGCGCCTTTGATGAGTTCTTCATCGCTCGGGCCCTTGCCCGCGGTGGCGCATCCGCTCGCCAGTGCCACCGCCAAAATACACGTTACTGCCGTCCACGCAAGCTTGGTTTTCACGATAGTTCCCTTTCGTCGTTCCCGTCTCCATTGAATTTAGGCGGAAATACTGCCATCTGTGGAGTCGTGATGATAGTTTGGCTTGCTCCGAACGTCAAGACGGACGGCAATTGCTCTCATCCTCCGTGAATCGACAGAGCATTTCGTGCCGTACCTGTC
>JBHEKO010000581.1:0-9823 GCA_041859475.1 Candidatus Hydrogenedentales bacterium | reverse complement strand
GCAGAAGATCAATCCGAGCGATTTCGCGCTTGTGAATGCCAACGAGGCGACGCGACTCATCGAAATGGGAGTCTGTTCCGCGGCAGATATCGACACGGCGATCTTGAACGGTACGGGTAGCCCCGTAGGTCCAATGGCTGTTCTTCGGGAAATGCGACCGCAAGACGCCGCTCATCGGCTTGAAGCGCTTGCCGCAAAGTTCGGCAAATCGATTTTCCGCCCCAGCGAGGCGGTTCGATCCGGAAGTTATTAGTAGCGGCCGCAGGGAAGGTGGGGTGAGAGTGTATTCACTCCCGGAATTGATCGTGGTGTATTTGCGGTCCATATTCTGAAAGCGGTAGTTACCTGCAGAATTCGAAGGATGCGAGCTTTCCGCCTGGTGTTTTCTGCAAGCGGTATGAGGACCTATCATGAATCATGCGCGCGCGTCTGCCAAGAAGAGACCGCGAACTCACGAACGCCTCAATCATCCGAACGCGTTGCGGGGCGTGAAATCTGCGCTTCCGCCTCGACGACGAAACGTGCTGGTTGTGGAGCGACAAGTGGGGGTTTCCGCGCGGCTCTCGGAAGTGTGCGCAGGTCTAGGTGCTCATGTTCACCATGAGTGCAGTATCGACCGGGCTCTGGAGCGGTTCGATCTCGAAACATATGACGTTCTCATCATGACGAGCGTCGCCGTGAATGCCGGAGACGTAAGCGCGTCGGAATTGTTGGAGGTCATCACGGCAAAGAGCCCCTGGACGCAAGTGCTATTTCTGGCAAATCCCGCGCACCTTACCATGGCGGTGGAAGCAATGAAGTCAGGTTTGCTTCAGTATGCCCGGCTTCCCATCGGCAATGAAGAGTTAAACTTATTGGTACGCGCAGCGCTTGAAAGAACGAAGGAGCACGCCAACAAGCTTTCCGTTTTGGAGCCGGAACGCGATGGAGATTACGCGCTCATTGGCGATTCGTTGCCCATGGCGGAGCTTCGCAAACAAATTGCGCTGGCGGCCATGGCCGACATCCCTGTGCTCATCGTGGGTGAGACGGGAACCGGTAAGGAATTGGTGGCCCAGAAGATCCATCGCCAGAGCAACCGAAGTGCACGATCCTGTGTAGCTGTACACCTAGGTGCGCTTCCCGACGAGTTAGTCGCGGGAGAGCTTTTCGGATATGAGCGCGGTGCATTTACCGGAGCCTTCGAGGCGCGGGCGGGCAAATTCGAGGAGGCAAATGGCGGTTCCATCTTCCTCGATGAAATCGGGACAATTAGCGAGCAGATTCAGATTAGCCTGCTTCGCATTCTGGAGTACCGGCAGTTCCATCGCCTTGGCGGAAAGAAGGAGCTTCGGAGCGATGCCCGCATCCTCGCGGCTACTAACGAATCTCCCGCCACCCTTGTCGAAACAGGCCGTTTTCGACGCGACTTGTTGTATCGCTTGGACGTATTCCGAATCCTCATGCCCCCGCTTCGAGACCGAACAGGAGATGTCGCCTTACTCGCGGATGTGTTTATCAAACGCTACAACGCCGCATTCGACAAGCGTGTCAAGGCAATTGCTCACGAAACCGCGGCATTGTTGGAAAAACACGCATGGCCCGGCAATGTGAGGGAGCTCAAGAATGTAATCCAGCGGGCAGTGCTTCTGTGTCAACGCGACACCCTTCTTCCCGAGCATCTTCCTTCGCGATTCCTTTCCCCAAGAGAGCCTCGGCGCGCAACGTTTGAGATCGGCACCACGCTCGAGGATGTCGAGAAGGAGATGATCGTGCGGACCTTGGAAGTCGCGCGAAATCGGACGCACGCCGCGGAATTGCTTGGGATTAGCCGAAGGTCTCTCTACAACAAGCTTCGACGCTATGGCATCGACTGAGTGCAAGATCGGCACAAATTCGTCGCGGTCTGCCCGGCATGCGCCAAGTATTCAAAGGCCCATTACAGACCCGCCTTGATGAGATAACGTCAAGCTTCTCAAGAATCCCCTTCCATTCAATGTGCAAGATCGGCACACGTGTATCTCCGAGATTGACATCATTGTGCAGAATCTGCGCAATGCTGGAGCAAGACACGCATTTCCTCATTCGTCACTCACGGCCGAGCAAACCGCATCCGCTGCAACGTTCTTCATTCTCAGTGGCTTAGCAGCATAACGCGACAGATTGGCACCAAACATGCGCTACCCATTGCGATTCAATCATTCGGACACGTAGGGGTGCGTGTGTGTCGCGCCTCTTTAGTTGACGTGTGCTGAACTGCAGCGGGAACGAACATAGGACGCAGCACGTCTTGAATAAATGCAATGACACGTCAAGTGTAGAAAAGTTGGCTGTGAGCATTCTCGTTGTAAATGCGCAACCCCATGAGGCAAGCAGCCTGCAGTCCAGCATGCCGTCATGCACTTGGATAATCGCGCCGTTTGGATGGCCGTTGAAGTCTCGGGAGTGGATATGTCGCGAACGAGCCGATGCGGTTATGGTGGCGGCCATGGGGGAGGATGATCTGCGCGTTGTCGAGGTCTGCAAGGTATTGGCTGCACGCAAGGACATACGTGAAAGCCTGTTGCTTCTGGCTGTCAACCGATACCAAATGCATTTGGTCTACGCTGTCCGTGAGTTCGTGCATGCCGGTTTCATAGTCGTCCCGGTTGAAGAGAACGATCTATTGCGCGCATTCGAAGGCGGACGTACGAAGGGGGACGATGCAGATCATGGGTAAGTGCGAAGCCGCGGGAGATACAATTCCACCACTGGCTTGCGTGAGAAAACCATTGCCTTCCGATGGCATGCACATGTGGCGCCTGGCGGGAGCATCTCCGCCTCTGGAGCAAAACACCTGCTACGCGTACATGCTTCTGTCCCGTCATTTCTCGAAAACGTGTGTTATCGCGGAATCTGACGGAAGCCCTATCGGCTATGTCGCAGCCTATTCTCCGCCAGACTCGCCTTCGATTTTGTTTGTCTGGCAGATTGCGGTTCATGGGTCGGCGCGCGGCATGGGCTTGGCCAAGCGGATGCTTGGAGAACTCCTCAATCGTCCATCCTGCTCGCAAGTGCAGTATATCGAAACGTCCGTAACGCAGAGCAATGCTGCGTCGCAGCGCATGTTTCGAAGCTTCGCCCGCGATTTGGGCTGCGCGTGTGACGAATCAGAGTTCATGCGTGCGACAGATTTTGGCGACTTGCCACATGAAGAGGAAGTCCTGCTCCGAATCGGGCCGATACCTCATCCTGCCGTATGTTCGGCGCAAAACCTAAATCGAAAGGGGAAATGGGCACAATGAGCGGAACGGTGCACGGAAAACTCGAAGTCAATCCACTCGCAACCTTCAACCGCCTGGAGTCGGAAGTGCGTGGCTATTGCCGATCCTTTCCAACCATGTTCACGCGGGCTAGCGGTGCATTTCTGTTCGATCACCGGGGGCGGCGCTATTTGGACTTCCTGAGTGGTGCGGGCACACTGAACTATGGCCACAACAATCCCGCGCTTCGAGAGAAGATGATTTCGTACATGCAAAGCGACGGGCTGGTTCACGGACTCGATATGGCCACCTCAGCGAAGAGGCGTTTTCTGGAAACGTTCGACTCCGTTATCCTCAAGCCCCGAGGCATGCGATACAAATATCAATTCACGGGCCCCACTGGAGCAAATGCCGTCGAGGCTTCACTCAAGCTGGCGCGCAAGTACACGGGGCGCTCCAATGTCATTGCGTTCACGAATGGCTTTCATGGGGTCACCCTTGGCGCCCTAGCGACTACAGCCAATGCCCACTTTCGCGAAGCGGCCGGCGTACCCTTGTCGAGCTCAACCTTCATGCCCTACGACGGATACCTCGGAAACGATGTGAATTCGCTGGACTATCTGGAGCGTGCGTTGCGCGACAAGAGCAGTGGGCTGGGGAAGCCTGCTGCCGTCATTCTCGAGACGGTGCAAGGCGAAGGCGGCGTCAACGTTGCCGGTGCGGCTTGGCTGCAGCGTCTGTCGCTACTTTGCAGAGAATTCGGCGCGCTCCTAATCCTGGACGACATTCAAGTGGGCTGCGGGCGCACGGGAAAGTTCTTCAGCTTTGAAGATGCAGGCATTCAGCCCGACATCATCACCCTTTCCAAATCGCTGAGCGGATTCGGAATGCCGATGGCACTCGTTCTCATGAAGCCGGAACTGGATGTCTGGGAACCTTCGGAACACAACGGGACTTTTCGCGGCAACAATCTCGCCTTTGTTACGGCTCGGGAGGCAGTCCTTCTCTATTGGCAAGATGGGGCGTTCGCCGCGGAGACCCTTCAAAAAGGCGAGACCGTCCGCGAGCGGCTTCAGCAGATATGCGACGCATTTCCCGCGGTCTGCAAGGAGGTGCGCGGGCGAGGTCTTATTCAGGGTTTGGTGTGCGAATCCAGTGGCGTGGCATCGGAAATCGCCGGCGGCGGATTCGAGCGCGGGCTCATCATCGAGACATGCGGCGGCGGCGAAGTCCTCAAAGTGCTTCCCCCGCTCACAATAGATTCAGACGTATTGTCCGAAGGGTTGGATATCTTGGAGCAGAGTGTAGCCGCTGCGTCGGCGAAGTGCCAGATGCCGCTGCACAAAAGAACAAGGGAGGCGTATCTCTGTGATCATACGTTCGATTGACTCTCTAGCGGGCACTGAGCGCGAGATTCGCGCTGATACATGGATTAGCAAGCGACTCTTGTTGAAGAAGGACGGCATGGGGTTCTCGCTTCACGAGACGATAATCCACGCAGGTACGGATACCTCCATGTGTTACCGGAATCACCTTGAAGCCGTTTACTGCATTGAAGGCAGCGGTTGGCTTACGGAACGCGATACCGGTCAGACGCACCGTGTCGAGCCTGGTGTCATGTACGCGCTCGACAAGCACGATAGCCACATCCTCAACGCGGAAACCGACCTAAGACTCGTGTGCGTGTTCAATCCGCCATGTACCGGGCGCGAAGTTCATGATGAGGATGGCGCTTACCCGCTCGTAACCGAAGAAGCGAGCAGGTCCGCAACGTGATTGTCGAAGAAGTGAAGGAGAGTAGCGAGAATGCAATCCAAAGAGGACTTATATCCCACGCGTGTGGAAGGCCGTGCATCGAGGATGCCTCGACGCGATCCTATTGTGTATCGAAACGACAATCGGCTCCCGGGCCCACTTTCCGAAGGAGAGGTCGCCTGCTTCGAGAAGAACGGATTTCTTTTTTTCGAGGTATTTTACTCGCCCGCGGAAGTCGATATGTTCAATCGTGCGCTAGGTGAACTGTGTGCTTCTCCCTCCGTGAGGGAGTCCGATGTCGCGATCATGGAGCCTTCGGGCATTGAAGTCCGCTCGATCTTTGGCGTGACAATGCTAAACCATGTGTTTTTCACGTTGTCTCGCGAGGCACGGATTGTCGATGCGGTCCGGCAGCTCCTTGGCGATGAGGTCTATATTCACCAATCTCGGGTGAACCGGAAACCTGGTTTCGAAGGGAAGGAGTTCTACTGGCACTCGGATTTTGAGACATGGCACGCTGAAGATGGTATGCCGCGAATGCGGGCCATTAGCTGCTCCGTGAATTTCACGGAGAACAATGAGTTTAATGGGCCGCTAATGGTTATTCCCGGTTCCCACCATACCTTCGTGTCCTGTTCGGGCCGCACACCCGATAATCACTACAAATCCTCCCTTCGGAAGCAAGAGTACGGTGTGCCCGATCGGGAAAGTCTTGGCGCGTTGGCGAACGAGTCGGGCATCGTCGCGCCGAAGGGACCGGCGGGTTCCGTGCTCCTCTTCGACTGCAACCTTATGCATGGCTCCGCGGGGAACATTTCGCCCTATCCTCGCAGCAATGTGTTCTTTGTGTACAACGCCGTGAGCAATACTCTTGTGGAGCCGTTTGACGGGACGAAACCCCGGCCGGAGTTTGTCGCATCGCGAGACTTTTCCGCCATTACTCCCGTCGTGATCGAGTCCACTTATGCGGCCCTCTAGACGACCGGAGTGCGCGAAACTCGACGATGCGCGTCGAAGGCATGTGCGACTCTCTCTCGTCTTGATAGCAGTTATTGTGTTTGGCATGGCATTTAGCTGTAACGACCCGTCGGCGTCCCGCGATGGCGAATCGACTCTGGATCGCGTTCGCCGCGAGGGCGCAATTCGAATCGGATTTGCAAACGAAGCGCCATACGCCTTTCTTGACCCGAAGACAGGAGAGTTGACGGGAGAAGCGCCTGAGATCCTCCGAGTAGTCACCAATGAGATGGGAGTCTCGAAGGTAGAGGGAGTGTTGACGGAATTTGGTTCCTTGATTCCCGGACTGCGGGCAAAGAGGTTCGACATTATTGCCGCAGGCATGTACATCACACCCCAGCGCTGCCAGCAGATCGCATTCTCCAATCCGACGTACGGAGTGGGGGAGGGGTTCATCGTCGTCAGTGGAAATCCGAAGGGACTCCACGGGTACGAGGATGTGGCGAGGAAAGATTCTGCGAAGCTGGGTGTGGTCGCCGGTACGGTCGAGAGGGGCTATGCGCAATCCTGTGGCATTCCTGATGAGCGAATAACGATATTCCCGGACACACCCAGCGCCTTGGCTGGAGTGAGGGCAGGGCACGTGGACGCGTATGCCGGCACCAAACTCACCCTTATGCGGCTCTTGTCGAAGAGTTCGGATGGTGCCGTGGAGATGGCTCGACCGTTCTCTGATCCCGTGATACACGGAAGAAAGGTGCGCGGATATGGGGCGTTTGGGCTTCGAAAAGAGGATACTGCCTTGTTGGCCGAATTGAATGATCGGCTGGCGGATTTCATCGGCACGGATGCCCACCGAAAGCTCGTAGAGCCGCTAGGTTTTACTATTGAAGAAGACCCCGAGGATGTAACGGCAGCAGAATTGTGCGGCCAGTAAGGGAGGGGTCTTGACTGGGGCGGAAGGCACTTCGATTGAGCCATGAGTATGCTCATTGATTCGCTGCCGCCTCTCCTGCGGGGAGCGGGAATCACATTGTGCTTGACTGGGGGTGCTTCCCTGCTTGCCGTCTCGCTTGCGCTTGTTGCCGGGCTGAGCCGACTCTCGCGTTTTCTTCTACTAAGGGTCGTCTCGCTGTCGTATATTGAGTTGTTCAGAGGGACCTCAGGTCTGGTGCAACTCTACTGGTTCTACTTTGGGTTGCCGTTGCTAGGAATCAATTTGAGTGCAGTGTCCGCTGGCATCCTTGTGCTTGGCCTGAACTGTGGCGCCTATGGCGCTGAGGTCGTTCGGGCAACTATCCTTGCCGTTCCTATTGGGCAACGAGAGGCCGCGACTGCCCTGAGTCTTTCTTCGTTTCACCAAATGCGATACATCATTCTCCCGCAAGCGGTGGTCATGATGCTCCCATCATGGGGGAATCTCATTATCGAGTTACTCAAGAACACTGCGCTGGTCTCGCTGATCACGATCTCCGAACTCACGTTCGAGGCGCAGATACTGCGAGCCGAGACCCTCCGATCACCCGAGATTTTCGGCATTGTCCTTGTGTTCTATTTTGTCATGGCGCTCGGTGTGACAGCCCTGTTCCGATTGCTTGAGCGGCATTTCTCCCGCGGATCCGATCCTGGGAGACATCAGTGATGTTTGACTGGGGGTTCGCTATTGAAGTACTGCCGATGCTGGTCAAGGGATTGTTCGTCACCCTGGAAGCAACCGTCGCAGGCTCGATGTTTGCCTTGCTTTTGGGACTGGTCTGGACGATCATGCGAAGATCATCACGGGCGGTCCTATCTTGGAGTGCTGCTTTCGCGGTTGAATTTCTCCGCAGTACCCCTCTGTTGGTGCAACTCTACTTTCTGTACTACGTGCTTCCAAGCTTTGGCGTCGCACTTTCTCCATTCGCTACAGGCGTTGTGGGCATTGGATTGCACTACAGCGCCTATATGTCGGAAGTGTACCGGGCGGGTATCGAATCGGTGCCCAGGGGCCAGTGGGAAGCCGCGAGAGCGCTAGGCCTCACTCTGTCCCAAACCTACTTGCGAATTGTGTTTCCGCAGGCTCTTCCGCCCATCACACCGGTGTTGGGTAATTACTTCATTGCCATGTTCAAGGATACGCCAATGCTTTCCGCAATTACTGTCGTCGAACTCCTTCAAACCGCCAAGATCGTCGGCTCCGAGCACTTCCGGTATTTGGAGCCAATCTCACTTGTGGGAATGCTCTTCTTGGTGTTGAGTTTGCTCACCTCAATCGCGGTGCGCGTCCTCGAACGGAAGGTGGTCAGCCTCACAGGAGTGCGGCTATGAATACGGCCATGGTCGAAATGATAAGCGTGTCGAAGCAGTTTGGCGGAACTCCAGTATTGCGCGCAATCGATTTAGCCGTTTCTCCTGGGCAGAAGGTCTGCATCATTGGACCAAGTGGTTCAGGGAAGTCGACACTCCTGCGCCTGCTTATGACCCTTGAGAAACCGAATTCGGGAAGCGTACGTATCGACGGCGATTTCTTGTTTAGAGACATCGGGAAAAGCGCTTCGGTGACACCCCCTCTTCACGAACTGCGTCGGATCCGAAAGAAGATCGGTATGGTCTTTCAACACTTCAACCTATTTCCGCATCTTTCGGTTCTTGACAACATAACTCTTGCTCCTCGGCTTGTCCTGCGAATTCCATCGGAAGAGGCGGGGGACCGAGCGCGCTCGCTCTTGGAGATGGTTGGACTCGGAAACAAAGCGGATGCTTATCCTGTCCAACTTTCCGGCGGACAAAAGCAGCGGGTGGCCATTGCCCGTGCTCTGGCTATGGAACCCCAATTGATGCTCTTCGACGAGGTGACTTCTGCTCTTGACCCGGAACTCGTCGGAGAAGTACTGACCGTTATTCGCGAACTGGCCCATCAGGGAGATATGACGTTATTGCTCGTGACGCACGAAATGCGGTTTGCTCGTGAGATTGCGGATCGCGTACTTTTCCTGGATCACGGTAGTATCGTCGAGGACAATCCTCCCGATATCGTGTTTGCCGAACCTGAGCACGCGCGCACTCGGGAGTTTCTGCGCTCTGTACTGGACGCATGACTGCGTTCGGAGCTTCGTCGCAACGATGCTGTCCGGTGACAATTATTGTCGAAAGGCGACGTTGCGGGCCCCGCCATATGCCGCACCGATGGAAGAATCCCTCGTTCGGATTCACCTAATTGCTTATTCTAAAACAAGTTACGATTGCTCTTTGGGAGTGGCGCGGCGATTGCTCTCCGAAGCCAACACTTGATCGGACCGCCGGACGTTTCCGGCAAATGACTTGAAAAAGCAGTAAACGAGGCGCACCTGGAGGTTTTTCACATGAAGGCTATTCAAAAGAAGTCAGGTTTCACGTTGATTGAGTTGATGATCGTGGTTGCCATTATCGCGATCATCGCGGCCATCGCAATTCCAAACTTGCTCCGCTCGCGAATGAGCGCGAACGAGGCCAGTGCGGCTGGCGCAATGCGCACGATTTCGACGGCTGAAGTGGGCTTCCAAACGGCCGCGTTTGTCGATACCGACGGCGACGGCACAGGCGACTATGGTTCTCTCATCCAGCTCTCAAATCCGGACGGCGCAGGCGCGACTCCGCCGTTTGTCGACCAAGTCCTTGGCGCGGGTGCGAAACAAGGCTATGTGTTCACGGTTGCCGTGACGAACGGAACCGCAACGACGATGCCTGCTTACACCTGCACGTCCACCCCGGCAGCGGCTGGCCGGACGGGCTATCGCCAGTACTTCGTGGACGAATCGGGTGTTATTCGGTTTACCGCCGACGGCAGCGCGGTTACGGTCTCTTCGGCGCCTCTCAACTAAGGAACGAACGCGCGGGGATGGCGCTCCGCAGTTTCAGGAATTGGGGAGGGG
>JBHEKO010000455.1:0-2941 GCA_041859475.1 Candidatus Hydrogenedentales bacterium | reverse complement strand
CGGCGTGAAAACTCTTGCCGACCCCTCCTTGGGCAACGCCGAGCAGTCCGACAAGGTTCAAGCAGTCGTAGACTGGTACGGACCGATCGACTTCCTCACCATGGACGGCCAGTTCAAACAGAGCGGCATCGACGGGATGGTCCACAACGAGGCCGATTCCTTCGAATCCAAGCTCATGGGCAAGCAGATTACGCTCGTCCCAGACCTCGTGCGAAAGGCCAATCCCGAGACCTACATCACCGCCAATGACCCACCCTTCTTCATCCAGCATGGCGACGCGGACAAGCTCATGCCCAGCCAGCAATCGGCGGAATTCGCAAAGAAACTCCAGCGAACGCTCGGAAAATCAAAGGTCACCTTCGAACTACTACCCGGCGCGGGCCACGGCGACGCCAAGTTCGTCACCGCCGAAAACACCGCCAAAGTGCTCGACTTCCTCGACAAAGTCCTGAAGTGAGCGTCACGCGCCGCGGTCCAGGCATCTGCTGGTCCGCGCGGGTCGGCGGATATAGCCCTACTCACACGGCTTTCGCGGCGGGGTCTTTCATCCAGGGTTCATCCAGCACCTTCTCAATCTTCTGGCCGGGATTCGGGCGCCAGCGCAGGCCGTCGGGGAAGACCGTCTCCCAGACATAGCTGCCGGTCTCGCAGTTGGTTGTGATGAGTTTGGCCCCTTTGCGGACCTCCGCAAAACCATACGCCGCCCATCCCGAGGAACGCCCGTAGACAAGCTCGATCCCGTCGATGTTCCCGGAGTAGTCGCATACGTGGTCATGACCGCAAAAACAGGCCCGCACGGTGCCCAGCGATTTCAGCAGCCCAAGCGCTGAACCATTTTCGTCGCCGGAACAGACGGCTTCGAGTTGGATGCCCGAAGTCTGTTCCTGCGTCATCACGTCCGCGTATTGCTTGAGAGGGATGTGAAAGAGGCCGAATGCCCCCGGCCGCTTCGCGCCGCCTTCCCGCTCTTTCACCAACGTCGTGAGCCACTCATGACAAGGGCCAACCAGTCCGTTTCGATGCGTGTTCAGACAAAGCAGTTCCCACACTGGCTTTCCGTCCGGGCCCACCACGTCTACCGTATAGTTGCCGTTGCTGGGGCCGCCCCGGTACAGGCAGTGCTCCGCGTCGTGAAAGAAATCGTGCCCCATGACGACATCGTTCAACCGGTCGTGGTTGCCCCACGAAAACGTCCACGGACGCCCAAGCGCCGAAACGTGCCTCACCGCGTCCCGCATGAACTCCTCGCCCCGGCCAAATTCGTTGTCCATCCAGAGATCGCCAGTCATGGCGATCACGTCCGGCTGGTAGAGGTCGACAAGCTGCTTTAACTCGGAAATCGTCCGCTCGTAGGCGTTCGGCACCTCTTCGCGCTCTTCGTTCAAGTGAATGTCGGTGATCTGCATCACCGTGAATCGCGATGGGTCCTTGATCGAAATCGTCCCCGTTGTCTCCGGATACTTCCCGGACACGGCAATTCCGGTCATCAGATCCGGTTCATCTTGCGCCCAACTTCGGCGATTGACCCCCCACGCAGCCAGCGTGGCCGCTCCCGAACGGATCAGGAACTGACGTCGTGACGGTATCGAACTCATGACAAAGCCTCCGTGGCGTATAGGTTGAATCGATAGTCGACCAGGAACCGGCGAATTGTAGGCGATCCATCCGATACCGTCAACGCGCGCGCGACGCCGCCAACGTAGCGCACTGCCCGGCGCGTGCAACCGGCGTGCTTGCCGTCTTCCATCGCAGCGTGTTTGCGCCCTTGCGTTGAATTCCCTGTCCCACGCCACGACGAGGGAAGTGACTTATATTGAAGAGCTGACTTCAAGCCGGTTCTTCTGCCAGGGAATTTGCTTTGGGTGGTCTTGATAAGGTGCCGCAACGTATGCGATTGTGTTAAGAGTATAAGCTTGCTAGTCTCAACAATGAGGGCTAATCTGTGGCACGTAGGATTAAGAAGCCCGTCCGGCTTGTATCAATACTGCTCTTTGGCGCTCTGATTCTAATCTCATTAATAACGTTTCTACACGTCAAACAGGTGGCTACAACGCCTTCCCCGCTGCCGTCTGACTTGTCTGAGGAGGGTCTTGAGAGCGCGGCGACTTCGCAGGAAGAGGAATTGGCGGATGACACGGTCGAGGCATTTGCAGAACGGGAACTCGAGAAGTTGGGACAACCCCCTCCCTTGAGCAAAGCGATTGAGGGCTGGACGTCGCAAGAAGAAGATCAAATAGCAGCAATTCGGTCCGAGAGTTTCTTGGAGTCTCTGCAAGGAACGGCGACGTACATGGATAACTATTTCAAGATCATACACGCCCAGGCGCAGATGATGCCCCAATACGCTGCAAGTCTGCACAACATCTATCTGAGCAGGCGATGGGCCAAGCTGGTGGCATCGCTCTCATCGGAGCCCGGCCTGTTGCCCCAGGTGCTCGAGCAACTGCAAAGCGATACGGCGCTGCTTGACAAATCGATACAGTACTATGGTTCCCTTACGGACCAATTTAAGACGGGGATCGTAGACCTGTCTCGTGCGCCCGACGACAAAGGGCCGCTTCTGGTTCCGGAAATTATGTACCGAATCAATACCGAGATACTGCTGATGGCTCAGGTCGGGTACGCCCCGGCGACGCAGACCATTCTAGAGACCGTAGATTTGCTCGGTGAAGATACGAACTGGTCTGTCGCGGGGTTCGCCGGCGACATGATTCTGAGCAGCGTTGATACGGGTTCCCTCTCACATGCGCAGCAGGAAGTTATCGAAGACTATACCCGGTGGAAGGATGAATTGCCGGAGGATCACGTATTTAAGCGCTATGAACGAATTGCCTTGCCAGCATTTGACAGTGCATATCGGCCGGGTGATCGTTCGGTTGCTTTGGGTGCCCCGGCTAGAAACAGTGGCGAGTCGATATCGTTCGTCGCGGCTCCTATTTAC
>JBHEKO010000450.1:0-6133 GCA_041859475.1 Candidatus Hydrogenedentales bacterium | reverse complement strand
TGATCGTTACCCTCGATGCGCATGGCGTGGCACGGTGTATTGTGAAACTTGTTGTGCGCGATACGATTCCCAACGCCATGCATGTACACGGCAGGCGTGTAGGTTCGGTCGATGCGCGAAAAATCGTGGATATCGCAATTCTCGATGAAATGGCCGCCGGGCGTCAGGGTCTTCCGGTCGCCGCCCGACACCACAACACCGCCTCGGCCCAGGGTATAGAGGTCGCTGCTGAGCACGCCGTGGTTCGTGCCTTCTGAAATCACCACGGCCGCGTTCGCAAACTGGCGCACCGTGCAACCGGCTACCAGACAATGACCTCCGCCGGTAATGTGAATGGCATCGGCGCGGCCCAATTCAAGGGTCAGATTCTCGAGCTCGACATACGACGCATCGTGTACCTGCACCATGGGTTCGTTGAGCATGGACAAGACGATGCGCGCGTGTGCGGGATCGGACGGCGGGTAGACATAGAGGATGCCGGACTCGCGATCGAGGTACCATTCGCCAGGCAGGTCAATCTCTTCGAGCACGTTGAAGGCATAGAATTCTTGTCCCGCGCGCATGCCGTACGTGCTCGTATGATTCGTGTGAACTTGCCGCGCCTGCGTGTCTATAGACGCGACGCCTATCGCGTTGTCGGCCCAGTCGTAGTACCAGTAGCCGTAGAGCCAGATGTCCTTGGCCAGCGTCCATCGGGCGGGCCTGTCGCCGGAATAGGCAAACACCGCGCCACGCCCCGCCGCTCTATCGCCGGGATCGGTCACTTCGCCCGTCCTCACAAAGCCTTCGTTGGGCCACCGCGCGGGGGTCAATGGCTTGTCGTCGAAGAAGAGTTCGATAACCGGCGAGGCTTCCATGGCGAACCCGCGCGGCATGCGTGTTCCATACTCGGTGATGCCTTGGGTCTTGAGATTTGTCTGCCACACCTTGCCGCGTGCGTCTTCCGGCAGACGTTGGAGTACGGCAGGATCGTCAACCACAGCGAAGCCGCTGACAGCAACTCCGCCGGACAGAACTGCATGCTCGCCAGGAAACGAACGGAACACCACCGGCGCGCCTTCGGCTCCTGAAACCTCCGCGCCAAGAGTCAATCCTTGAGTCATGGCATAGACGCCTTCGCGCATATTTACCGTGATGCCTCCCGCGGGCAGAGGGCCTTTCGCTTTCAATTCGGCGATGGCCTGCACGGCGCGTTGCGGGGTCGCAAAGGGCGCTTCCGCGGTTCCTGCATTGGAGTCCGCGCCGGTGGGCGCGACGTAGAGTTGCAGGGCGGGCTCGGGGCGCGCGGGAATGCGAACGCGGCTTGCCACGGGGTCGCGCGCAGGCAGGCCTTGCTCGAGACGGAGAATTTCAGCCATGCGCGATTCCGTTTCCCATTGCAGGTGCGCGGGGAGATTGGGCAGCGCAAGGACATGGGAGCAGACTTCAAGGGCGCGGTCGTATTGAACCATGTCCGCGCAATTCTTCACGACGCAGAGCCAAGCCATCGCGCGAGTCGCGATGGGTACTTGCTCGTCGGTGGCGATGCCTTCGTAGGCCTTTCGCGCGTCTCGCCAGCGCCCAGCTTCAGCGGATGTGTGTCCCAATTCGAATTGGGCCGCCACGCGTTCAGCCTGGCCGAGTTCAGGCAATTGCAGCGCGGATTGGCAGGCTTCGCGCGCACCCGAGAAGTCCCGTTCGGCGCGCGTAGCGCGGCCTATCCCCATCCACGCGTTGAATCGCAGCGCAGTACTCAATTCGGGCAAGCCTGGCAACACAGCGCGTGCTGCCGCGACGGCGGCGTTGACATTGCGCGCGCCTTTGAACGGCCCGATGCGGTCGGAGGGAATGGGGGCGAATCCGTTTTCGAATGCGGGCGAATCGTCTTGAAGGCGGAAATCGAGGTGCTCGGCATCCACGAATTTTGGGTCGATATCGAGCATGTTGTCTTCCATGGCGAGGTACGGGCGCGCGATCTCCTCGATGCTATCCCATGTGCCGCCGACGCAGATATTGCGCGCGATGCGGTTGCCTTTCGGGGCCTTGGGCTCATCTTCGAGGATGGAGAGCAATTGCGGATAGCGGTTGCCGTAGGGCGGTTTGTTGTACGCGATACCGAGGATCGTGCCTTTCTCGCCGGCTTCCTTGATCCAATCGTCCGCGTGATAGCCGGCCCAATTCATGGCGCGCGCATCGACGTGCAGCGCGGGATCGCAATCGATGAAGAGATTGTTCTCGACGGTATTGTCGCGGCCTCCGCCGATGAACGCAGCACTCTTCACCCGATGGAAGATGTTCCCGTAAATCGTGGCCGACGCGAACATGTCGTCGAGATACACGCCGACGCATCCGCGATTCTGGAAGCCCTGGATATCGTGAAAGTAGTTGTACCGAATGACGTGTCCGCGCATCGTCCAATTCCGGCCAGCGTACATCGCGCCCGCATCGTTCGACTCTTCGCACACGTGGTGGATCTCGTTGTACTCGAACACGTGATCGTTGCCGGAGAAACCGATGCCCATGTGGGGCGCGTCGTGGATGAGATTGTTCGCCACGATGTTGCCCACGCCGCTGACCGTGACCCCCGCGCTGCCGATCGGATTGACGCGTCCAAAGTGGTGGAGATGATTGTCGCGCGCGGCCAATTCGCCGGGCATCAACGACTCGCGAACGCCGCCATCCAACGAAATGCAGCCCTTGCCCACGCGGTACATTTCGCAGCCGGATACCGTGTGCGCCAAGCCGCTTGCTTGGACGCCCCAACCGCCCACGTTGCGGATCGTGCAGCCACGTACGCAATCGTTGCTGCCGCCCGCGATGGTGATTGCCGTCCCGCGCGCCGCTTCCAGCGTGAAGCCCTGGAGCGTGACGTGCGACACCTCCTGAAACGTCACGAGGGTTGGGATATTGGACAGAACAGCGTTGCCGCGCCCCGGATCGTCGGGAGGCCAAAAATACAGCATGCCCTCGTCGCGGTCGATATACCACTCGCCGGGCATGTCGATCTCGCAGAGCAGATTGAGTGCGTAATACCATTGGCCTTTGCGATACCCGTATCCGTGGTACGGCTCGGCGACGCTGATGATGGAATTGGCGGTATCGATCGACGCGACCTTATGCCGCTGCTCCGACCAATCCCAAAACCAGTAGCCATGCACCCACACGTCTTTCTCGTTGGTCCATCGCGAAGGACGGTCGCCTTCGTACTTGAATTGTCCGATCTTGCTCCCCTTGATCCCGTGAATCTGGTGGCCGTCTTCAACGACGATGTCGACAATGTTCACAAAACCTTCGTTAGGCCAGCGGGACAAGGTCATCGGCATGTCTTGAAAGAACAACTCGACACCTGCGCCGGGCACTCCAAAATCGGCAATTCCCTGAGTCTTCAGATTGGCGCGATAGACGTGCCCCCTCGCGCGTTCATCGAGACGCGCAAGTGCTGCCTCGTCGGCTACGCGCTCAAGTCCAGAAATCGTCTTTCCGCCAATGAACCGCACCTCTTCGCCCGGGAAAGCCATGTACACGACAGGGGCATCCGGTGTACCGGAATCTTCGGCGGTCAGTGCCAGCGGCGCATCGAAGAAATACGAACCACCACGTACCGCAATCGTTAGTCCGCCGGGCGCGATGCCTGTTTCGGCCTTGATCGTTCGCGCTTCGTCGCGCGCACGGAGGAGCGTTGCGAACGGGCCGTCCGTCTTCGCCTCGTTGGGAACAGCAAGCTTGCCGCTCCATGCGTCATTGCCCTCCGTCGAGACGAACAGAAGCCGGCTGGGCGCATCGCCGACGGCTCCTGCCGTAGCTGCAGACAAGACGAGCGTTAGTGCGGCAACGAAGAGCCACCGTTTCATCGCATGCTTCCCCTTTGAATATGGACCGTCAGTTCTGCGGCGGCTCCCACCATGCCATGGCATCGGAACCGTCGCCGGTCGCGATCTTCGCGACAACCTCAAGCGTGTCGAGATCGACGACGTGAATGCCGTCGCGATGTTCGCACCCTACAAATACCCGCTTCCCATCGGGCGTCAGCTCGAGTCCGATGGCTTGGGCGCCAACGGGCACGCGCCTGATTTCCGCGTGCGACTTCGAATCGAGAACGACAAGTTCCCCGTTTGTGGTCCAACTTGCCACGAGCGCCTTCTTGCCATCCAACGTGAAACGGATGCGGACCGGCATGCCCGGACAAGGGAAGGTCTCGCGGGCGGTGCGGGCGGCTACGTCAATCACTGTGATTGTGCCTGCGTCTTGATTGCCCACCCACAACTCCTTGCCATCGGGAGTAAAGCACATGCCTTCCGCGCCTTTGCCGCAGGGGACCTGCGCCAGCAACTCGCCGGATGCCCGGTCGATGATAGACACGTTTTGCGTGTCGATGTTGGCCGTGTACAGCAATGCGCCATCGGGCGACACCAAGACCATGTGCGAGATCTTCCCGTGCGTCGGGATTTGGCGCGTCACGGTATTCGCGGCCGTATCCACTTCGATCACGTAACCGCTCTGGCCTGCGGTGAAATAGGCATGCTTGCCGTCCGGCGCCATCGCCGCGCCATGAATCCGGCCGTAGTCCCCTGTCGAAATCTGCTGGACGTGCTTGCGCTGAACAAGGTCAATCACGCTGATGGTGTTGCCGGGCGGCTCGTAGTTGGAGAGGTAGGCGAACCGCCGATCGGGCGTCAGCACAATCTCGTGCGGATTGGGACCCGTAGGGATTGTCTGAATAGGCTCCAGTTTCTCCGGATCGACAAACGTCATGGTGTCGTCGTGTTTATTGCACACGAGTAGCAGGGGCGAGCTCGAGGCGGCCGCAACGGCACAGACCACCGCGAAACCCGCGACAAGTATGCCGCGTGTCATCATGATGAGTCCTCCGGGTTCCAGGTTTGCACCAACCAGTCCGGCATCTTCCCGGCTAGGGTTTGGTCAATGGCTCTACGTCGAAGCGGCGGAAAAAGATCTCCGCGCCCTCGGACTGGATTTGAAGGCGGCCCTTGCTGGGCTTAACGTCAAAACACTCATTGACAGTCACGCCATTGAGAATCAGCTTGATCGTGTTGCCTTTGGCGATACACTCGTACGTGTTCCATTCGCCCACGGGTTTCTCGGCATCCTTTGGCCCGCGGAATCCCTTTGCGTCTTTCCAGCCGGGATCGCGTCCGAACCAATTGATGCGTCCGCCATTGATCGTGGCCGGTTTTCCGCCGGGCTGATAGACGTAGCAATCCGCGTCCTTCTCCGGCGCGGCCGGACTTGTAATGGCAAACGCGGGCGTGCCATCCCCCACGACGATGAAATCGCCGGTGCCGCCTTCAATGAGCTGACATTCGATGGAGTGCATCCAAATCCCGCCGTATGCGCCGTCCGCGCCGACCGAGTGGAGAAGGATGCCGCTGTCGCGCGCTTTGTCCACGCGCCCGGCCCACGTCTTCTCGCCCCATTTGAACTCGGCGACAAGCCGGTAATTCTCGAACTCCTGAGTCGATGTGACGCACCCAAGCTCTTCGCCCGAGATGCGCAACATTCCGTCGCTTACAGTGAACACTTTGTTCGGATCGACGTCGCGTCCGCGATCCTTTAGAAAGGTGTAGAACCCCGACAGGTCTTTCCCATTGAACAGGTGCACCGTCCCGGGGGCGGTTTCCTGTGCAACACTTGAGATCCCGCACAGTGAAGCAGCCATCACGAAGACAGCTACAGAGAAACAGACGGCAATTTGCGCGCGCGTAGTCATTCGTAGATTCTCCCCTAGTTACTTCCAAAGAAAGAGTAGCACACATCGCCCGACAGATGTAGGCGGCAAGTATGTATTGGGAAACGTCGCGCGTGTATGCTTGCTCCTTGGCTGAGTTGCGGCAACTGAAGCGATTCCGAGACCTGCCTCTTTTCGCCGAGGGAGCATACGCGATATGAATCTTGTATTGGGCGCGATTCGTTCTTTGGAAATCGAGTCGATCAGTCCATTCTTCGTGTCGCTGCGGCGGTCGGGGTTTGATGGAATTGTCGCCGTGTTCGCATCGAGAACGAGCGAGCGCACGTCGGCGATGCTGCGGGATTTCGGCGTGGAGATCTTTTCCATCGACGAATCGTCGCGGGAAGCGGACGTACAGATCAATTGCCTTCGCTACTTCGCCTACGCACATTTCCTGCAACGCCTACC
>JBHEKO010000343.1:0-4683 GCA_041859475.1 Candidatus Hydrogenedentales bacterium | reverse complement strand
CGTCGCTTCCGCAAAGCCCTCGCCTATCCCTCCCGTGCACGAGCAAGTCATTCCGCCGCCGCGCGGTGCGTCCGAGGGGTACTACGGCACAAGTCAGACGCGCGTACGCCAACCCGATATTCTCCCGTGGGTCAGTTGGCTGTGGGCGTGGGAGAATCCCTTTCCCGAGAAGCGCATCGTGGGGCTGCGTGTCGAGCCAAAAGGATGGGGGATGCTCCTCTCCGGGATCGCCGCGGGCAACGCGTCCTCGCTTCCGTTCCGTTGGGAAGCGCGCAGAAAAGCCATTCTTACCCTCCCCAAAGGCTCCACCTTCGACCGCGATTTGGGCGATCACGGGTTGTACAAGCAAATCCAACTGGATCTAGGTCAGGTCATTTCGGCGGCCCCTCGAACCGTCTACCCCAACGCCGCATGGACCGACACCTACAACAACCAGCTTCCCGAAGCGCCGGAGCGGGAGATCGTCGTCGAGTACGCGTGCCACCGCGATGCGCGCTTCCACGTCGCAGGCAAGACAGTCGCCGCCGCCGATCTCGAAAAAGGATCGAAAGCGGGCCCGCTCACGCCGATCGCGCCTGCCACGCGCCGCGTTGCCCTGCGCGTCGTGGACAAAGCCTCGAACCGTCCCGTGCCGGTGAAGCTGCACATTCACGGCGAAGCCGGCGAATACCTCGCCCCGCTCGACCGTCATCGCCTCATCAACTACGGATGGATCGAGGACTACGCGCCCGAGTTCCTCAATCAACAAAAGCACGCCTGCGCGTACATCGCGGGAGAAACGGTCGTCGATTTGCCGATCGGCAACGTCTATATCGAGGTCAGCAAAGGCTTCGAGATTCGTCCCGTCCGGCGCATCCATCGCATCACGCAGGCCACCGAATGCATCACGCTCGAAATCGAGAAGATCCTGCCATGGCGCGAACGCGGCTGGATCACCGCGGACACCCACGTCCACTTCCTCTCCCCGCAGACGGCCATGCTCGAAGGAAGCGCCGAAGGCGTCAACGTCGTCAATCTGCTCGCAAGCCAATGGGGCGAATTGATGACCAACGCCGGCGACTTCGACGGCAAGACCACCTTCGGCTCGAAAGAAGCGGGCGGCGACGGCGAATGGCTTGTCCGGGTCGGCACCGAAAACCGCCAGCACGTCCTTGGCCATATCTCGCTGCTCGGGTATCGCGGCAATCTCATCGCGCCCTTGTGCGTGGGCGGCCCCGACGAATCGGCGCTGGGCGACCCCGTGGGCATGCTCCTCGCCGAGTGGGCGCGCCAGTGCAAATCGCAGGGCGGCCTCGTGGTCATGCCGCATTTCCCAAACCCGCGCTGCGAGAACGCCGCCAACCTCATCAGCGGCGATGTCGACGCCGTCGAAATGACCTCGTGGGGCAACCTCTACGGCGGCATCGACCCCTATTCGCTTTCGGATTGGTACCGCTACCTCAACTGCGGATACTTCCACGCCGCCGTGGGCGGCACGGACAAGATGACTGCCGCCACCGCCGTCGGCGCGATCCGCACCTACGCGCAGCTCGAACCGGGGTGCACGTTCACCTACGAGGCATGGATGGACGCCGTGCGAAAAGGCCGCACCTTCGTGACCTACGGCCCCTTGCTCGAATTCTCCGTGGAAGGACAACCCTCCGGGTCCTGGGTCTCCATGAAAAGCGGCGGCGGCACTGTAACCATCGAATGGCGCGCCGCAAGCGTGACCGTTCCGATGACGCGCATCGACCTCGTCGTCAACGGCGAGATCCGCGAGAGCCGGAGCGTCGGCGCGCGCGAGGCCGAAGGTCACTGGTCGCTCGCCATCGAGAAGAGTTCCTGGGTGGCCTTGCTCGTTCGCGGCAACTACCCGGACAAGCCCGAGATCATCGCCGCGCACACCTCCCCCGTAATGATTCCCGTGGAAGGGTCCGCATTCTTTGCCGCCGCGGACGCATTGACGATCCTCGAACAGATCGAAGGCGCGATGGCCTATCTCGATACGATCGGCACGCGCACGGACACCGACCGCTATAAACGCATGTGGATGACGCTCACGGCCGCGCACCGGCGTTTGCACAACGAGCTGCACAGCCACGGGCATTTCCATCGCCACACGCATCCGCTCGAGCACCCCGAACACCACGAGTGACGTCGCGCGGCCCTGGCGGAAAGTGGGGGAGAGGCTACTTCGGCCCGATTCGCAATCCCGGCGTCGTCACCGGCACGCTGTAGAGACCCGTGCGCGCGGTGATGTACAGCGTCTTCCGATCGGGATCGCCAAACGCGCAATTCGCGGGAACCTGCGGCGTCGCCACCGTATGCACCAGCTTCCCCTCCGGCGTCAGCACGCGGACCCCGTCCTGCGCCGTGCACCACACGCAGCCCTTCGTGTCGATGGCCATCCCATCGGGTCCCGGCAACTCGCAAAATACGCGGTTGTTGCTCAACGACCCGTCCACGGCCACGTCGAAGGCGCGTATATGGTTGCCCTCCGTGTCCGCCACGTACAAGGTCTTGCCGTCCGGCGACAACCCAATTCCGTTCGGCTTGATGAAATCGTCCTGCGCGAGTTTGACCGTGCCGTCCTTCAACACCGCGAACACCGCCTGAAACGTCAGTTCCCTCTTGTCCGGGCTAACGCCATACGGCGGATCGGTGAAGAAAACAACGCCGTCGGCGCGCACAACGACATCGTTCGGCGAATTGAGCTTCTTGCCCTCGTGCGTCTCCGCGATCACAACGATCTTCCCGTCCTTCTCCGTGCGCGTCACCCGCCGGTTCCCCCCCTCGCACGCAATCAAACGCCCCTCGCCGTCCAACGTCAGCCCATTCGATTCCCCGCTCGGCTGACGAAACACGGTCTTGTCGATTTTGCAGATCGCATTGGCGGGGATATCGCTGAAGATCAGCTCGTTGCCCGGCAACCACAACGGCCCCTCGATAAACTTGAACCCCTCGGCCACCAATTTCACCGGACCCGCGACATACGCGTCGCCCGCGCCCAACACACTCATCAAGACCAATGTCGTTGCAATCATGATGCGTCCCCTCGTTTTGTCTCGCCAGTGTCGCACGCCCCGCCCCACCAGTCAACGGCGGCGGGAGGGGGAGAGGGACTCACTTTCTATTCCGGAGGCGTCTTTGGAAACCAGTGCAACCTCTCCGCTTCCTGCGCGTAAGGCAGCTCCGGACATCGGCGGACCATCGCTTTGTAGAAGCGGTCGGCCGCTTTGGGGTTGCGGCCTTTGATCAACGCGCCGCCCTCATAGAGAGTTTGGAGCGTATACATGTCGTTGTCGGGGAGTGACTCCGCCGCTTGCCAATAGAGGTCCGCGGCAATGTACCGATAGTGGTATCGCCAATTGTACTTGGGCGCGCTCTTCCAAACCCGGCGTACTTCGTCGTCGCTTGCCTCAAGCACCTTCAGTAGAGACTGCGGCAGAGACTTGAAGGCTTCCTCCGAGGCCTCTCTCAAGGACAAGGGCCTCTTTGGTTTCTCTTTCATCCAGGAAAGAACAGGCGTCTTGTTTGGATCGAACGCGCGATGGAAGGTTGGACCGGCCAATTCGAATCCTTCATTCTCGTACCCCCAATCCGGCTCAAGTTCCGTCCTCATGAGGTTTCCGTCTTGAATATACTGCGCCGCGGCTATCAGGCTCTTTGCTCGCTCGGGGTCAGGTTCTTTTGCCCGGTCCTTCGCCCTCTTCTTAGAGGGGAGTTCATACAGATAATCACCCCAGCGAACAGGGCCTTTTTCCGCAGCAGCTTTCAATGCGGTAACAAAGGCCTTCAATTGCGCTTCATCAGCGTCGGATAGGTACTTCCGCGCTGCATCCCACTGGCCGGACCGAATCATGCGGCGGGCCAGGATGCTCCTCAGTTTCTCAATACGAATTGGTCCGGTGGAGCGCCGTGTCATACTCTCCTCTTGAAGCGCTGCGTCATCGGCATGGGCATCCACGTAAGTGCGCAGTTCGGAGATACTCAGAACCCGGTCGGCGATATACCCGGCGTCGTCGGTGTAGTCCGACTTTATGAAGAGGTCCAAGGCTTTCACGTATTCGCCACGGCCAAGCAACAGGACTCCCAAGTCCGCCTTCGCGTCGCTTGCCGGGACTTCCGGTTCCCTCAGATTCTCATCCCGCAAAATTCTCGAGGCCTTTGCAGACGGCGTCGTAGGCAGCAAGCGGGGGCTAGCGGGTTGCCATTGGTCTTCCAGCGGCAAGGCATCCACAACCGTGTGGAGTACTTTGATGGCTTCGTCGACACGGCCTGCACGCAGGAGTAACTTCGACTGGACCCATTTCGCGTACGGGGAGTCGGAAGCGGCGGCGTCTACCCAGCGTTGCGCGTTTTCGATGTCACCGGCGTTGTAGGCCGCCCATGCGAGACGGTCGGCCTCGGGATAGGGCTTCTTCACCCCCGCCTCTCGCAACGCTTCGCTCCATCGCTCGGTAACAACGGTCGGACTCGGCTCGGAAATCAGGTACGCAGCGACAAGTTGGCGGCACAAGGGGTCTTTTGCGGCATTTAGATCGATGTGCTCGGCATGGCTCGCGGCCCAGCATGCCGATTGCAGCGATTCCCCCCACAATTCGCGGTCCGATTCGTCGGAGTTTTTCAGAAGGTGAGCGTAGTGCTGGATGGCCGCCGCGTGCATCCCCGCCTCCATTTCGGCCTGCGCCTGAAAACCGAAAC
>JBHEKO010000300.1:0-6848 GCA_041859475.1 Candidatus Hydrogenedentales bacterium | reverse complement strand
ATCCGGCGACGCGCTGCGTTCCCTCACACTCCTGGATCTCTTTCTGTGTCCAGCCAGCGCGGATTCGGACGTCACCGGCTGGCTGGCAGCGTGTCGCGAGGCGGGTCTGCGCGCTCGCGTACAAATCATGGGAAGTCTGTTGGACGATGTCCCGCCTGCTTGGATAAAGGACTCGCTCACGCCAGAACTGGCGTCTTCCGTCACCATCGCGGCATGGGATCCCTTTGTGGAGTCGCCACGCGGCGATGCATCGACGACACAAGCGCGTCTGGATAGGATGAACGTGCTTGCATCCGACTTGGCCGGGCGCGAACTCGAAGTGAATCTGCTCGGAACGCCGTTGTGCCAACTCCAGGGCGAGAACCTCGTGTACGCGGCAAACAGCCGTCAATTCCATCTCGACCATCAGCATTACCATAGAGAGGCCTATGGCCTCGCGCGAAAACTCCACGGCGTTCATCCCGTTCGCGCGCGCCAGATTTTGCTGATGCTGCTGGGCATGCATACCTCGACGGACAACCCAATCGACCGCATTCTGATGCCATGGATCTGGCAGACTCCCTGGGTGCGCGCGCGTGCGTGGGCGGCCCACAAGGTGCTTCGCCATTTCGGCTGGAGGAAATGGGAGGCGAAGGATTCGGAGACTGAGTCGTCCGCGGAAGCCGTCAGCCCGCAGACGGCAAGCGCTTGTGGCGCGTGCCGTCTGCGCCGGATCTGCGACGGCATGACGACCGCATTCTGCGAAGCCTATCCCAGCCTATCGCCCAAACCGCAACCGGGCGATATCGTGCTGGATCCGTTTCACTTTTCCGCGCGACAGCCCAAATCCTACGACGCAGTGGACACGGCCCGCCTGTCGCAGGACGCCCGTTGGGCGGCTCTTGCAGAGCAGGCGAATGCCATCATTAGGAATCGTCCACCCGACACGGATATCGATTCCTTTTCCTATCAACTTGAAGGTTCATGGAGTTTTGCAGCGCCGGGAAGTCTGCGATGGTACTCCTTCTCGCGGGGTGAGAAGACGTCCACTCCGCTGGGGCGCCTAGAGCCGCCCTTCACGTTGGCAGTCACCGTTGGCGGGGGCATAGCCGAGTATGTGGGATTTGCGTTGGGCAAGGCATGCCGGATCATGTGCCCGATGACGTCGTACACGCACCGGCTCGTATTGCATGTCGAAGCAGACGGGCAATACGTCTTTCTGCGAGACGGAAGCCCGGTGCGGCCGGTGGAGTTTTCCGGAAACCTGTATGTACCGATCCTGCTTGGCGCGGCCCTGGAACCGCGCATTTGCGCACGCAACATCGACGGAACGATTGCCACGCAAGCAGTTCAGATCTGGCAAGGCGCGGCGGAGCAGAGTGTCTCTTCGACGCCCAAGATGTTCTCCATCGTCACTGTGTGCACACGCTACGCGCGACGCCTTCAAGCCTGCCTCCAGAGCATCGCACATCAGCGCGGAATCGATCTGTCGAAAGTAGAAATTCTCGTGTCGCATGTTCCGGGCCTCGATGCGACGGGCGACGTCCTCGACAGCATTCGGTCGACGTGCCCCGAACTCACGTTAACGCCGCTCACGTTTGGCGAGGAGCTCGCAAACGCAAAGGGGTTGATGCTGAACGAGGCCTTCGATAAGGCGCGGGGCGAATGGGTCATGGTGCTGGATGCGGACGTGGTCCTCCCCCCCACGCTGCTTGCGAGGCTCGCCGACCTTCCCGCGGACTGTATGTTTGCGGTGCCGGATGGGCGCAAGATGCTGGATCGCGACACGACCTCGCGCGTATTGCTGGGCGAAATCGCTCCGTGGGACGTGTGGGATAGTCTTGTCGCGGGGCCGGGCGAATATCGCAGAAAAGAAGTGGACGGCGTGCCCATCGGCTATTGCCAGTGCGTGCGACGGGCTTGCCTTGAAAAGGTCCGCTACGAGGAAGCCAATCACTTCGAGGGGGCGGACTGGCGTTTTGGGAAGGATATGCGAGACGCATTTGGCGAGGAAACGCGCTTGAGCGGAATGCCTGTTCTTCATCTCGATCATGGCAGCAGCAACTGGTATGGAGCACTGAGACACTTCTGATGCCACTTGACAACCTTTTCACCAACAGCGTGCTCATCAGTGTGGATATTCAAGAGAGCACACGACCCGTGCCCATGGTAGAGGAGCAACTTCCGCCCGATTGGCGAGCGATGGGATTCACGGCGGCCGATGTGAATGCGGGCAGCGCATTTTCGTGGGAGGTGTGCCTGCCCAATGCCGTGCGCGTCGTGGAGGCGTGCAGAGAACTTGGCGTGCCACGTATCTTCCTTCATTGGGGCTACCAGTTTGAAGACGGCATGGATCTGGACCCGGTCGTGCGCGCGACGATGATCCGCAATCACGGGGCCGATGCCTCCAACTGGTCCGGCTACATCGGTCAACAGGGATCGCAACCGGCCGCTTGCTTGGGGATCCGTCCCGGGGAGTATGTGCTGGCAAAGACCGCGCAAGACGCGTTTATTTCTTCGAACATCGGATTCGTGCTGGCAAACCTGGGCGCCCGCACTCTAGTATTCATCGGTGGTCACACGGAGGCGTGCCTGGGTAAGACGGCCACTTCGGCCAAACGACATGGTTTTCGGACCATCTGCATCGAAGACGCGACCAGCAACGCGCGTGAATCCACGCGATTGAAGGGAATCGCGGAGAGCCAGTTCGATGCGATAGTAACCACGGACGAATTCGTGGCCTCTGTGCGGCAGCATACCCTGAAGTAGCAGTTGTCCCGGCGTCTGCTTGTAACTTCGATACACCAATCGGAGCCCTGCGATGATGCATGCCTCTTTCCGATTCCTATGCATGCGGATCTTATTTTTTGTTTTGTTTGCGGGTTTGACTGTCTCGTTTGAGGCACGCGCTCAGTCGAACTTCATTCCCGCGTTTCCGGGTGCCGTGGGCGCTGGTTCCATGACGCCCGGCGGGCGTGGAGGCAAGGTCCTGCTGGTGAAGAGTCTCGACGATTCGGGGCCTGGCACGCTGCGCGAGGCTTGCGAGTCAAAAGGGCCGCGGATGGTGGTGTTTCGCACCGGGGGCCTGATCGAACTGAAGTCGCCTCTTCAAATCCAGGAACCATTCATCACCATCGCGGGGCAGTCCGCGCCGGGCGGAGGGATTTGCCTCAAAGGTTACGGTTGCGCAATCGCAACGCATGATGTCGTGGTCAGGCATTTGCGCTTCCGTCCGGGCGACGTGTCCGGCAAAGATCAGGACGCGCTCGGCATCTCGAACGCCTCAAATGTAGTCATCGATCACTGCTCGGCAAGTTGGGGAACGGACGAGACCTTGAGCGTGACGAACGACTCCAAGGACATCACCGTGCAGTGGTGCCTCATCTCGGAGAGCCTTAACCAATCGATCCACCACAAGGGCGCGCATGGGTACGGTTCGTTGCTGCGGGCAAAAGACGGCACATTCAGCTTCCACCATAATCTCTATGCGCATCACAACAGCCGGAACCCGCGTCCTGGGGGCTATCCGGATACGCCTGGACTGCTCCTCGATTTTCGCAACAACGTCATCTACAACTGGGGCAGCAAGGCAGGCTACAACGCCGACGATACGATGCGCATGAATTACGCCGGAAACTACTTAAAACCCGGCCCTTCGACCAAGGACAGCGAGCGTGGCGTCGCATTCTCTATTGGCGGGAGCGGTACACAAATCTACATCGCGGGGAACGTCGTGGACGGGTACCCTACGGTCAGCGGCTACAATCTTTATCTTCTGCGTTTCCCAGACGACCTCTCACGCGACGCATTGCGAAACGCGATGCAGTCCAAGCCGTTCGATACGCCGGCTATTCCGGAAGAAACCGCCGAAGCTGCTTACAAGCGCATCGTGAAGGATGCCGGGGCGATGTTGCCCGTCCGCGACTCCGTCGACATGCGCGTGCTGGAGCACGTGCGCTTGGGTCGCGGCGCAATCATAGACAGCCAGGCGCACGTTGGCGGATGGCCGGAGTACGAGCGCGGCACGCCGCCCGCCGACACAGACAGCGACGGAATGCCCGACGCGTGGGAAAAGGAGCATGGGCTTGATGGCGAGAAGCCGGCCGATGCATCCGAAGATGCGGACAAGGATGGCTACACGAATATTGAAGAATTCTTGAACGCCACGAGTCCCCGGGGCGCCTAGTAGGCCCGCCGTCACCAATGCGAGCACCGATGCGCGCCCGCGAATTGATGGGGTACGCGCGACTTCTAAATGCGCAGGAAGATGCGCCTCCGGTACATCCAATGAAGGATTAGCCAATACACAAGGACTACTGCCGCGCCGTGAAGGAGCGGCTCATAGGCTGCACCGGCGACGGTAAACAGTCCATGGCCAAGATGTATCGTGAGGTTGGTCTTGACGAAGCCGGCGAAGAGATGCGCAATACAGTAGGCGGCGATTGAGTTCACGCCGATGACCATGAGGGGAAACGACCAACGGCTCACGCGGGCCCAATCAACGATTGCGTAAAACGCCGCCATAAACAGGAAGCACCAGCCGCCGCTGAACAGCACCCAGCTCGGCGTCCATATCCGTTTCACCACGGGGCAGATTCCGAGCGCGCCCAGAAGCCATCCCGAAAACAGGCCGGCGCACCCCACGATAACCAGCAACCTGAATTTCTTACGGGGTTCGCTTTCGGTATTCAGGATGTTGCCCGCAACAAGCCCAAGGAGCATCGTTGCCAACGTCGGAATGAAGCTCAGTGTTGAGTACCCACCGCCATTGCAGACAAAAGGCTTTTCTCGTGGAAAGAGATTCAAGAACCACGTATCGAACGCCCAGGCAAAATTCGTGTTCTTATTCCAGTGCGCCGCGAATCCCGTCAAATTCTCCGGCCAGTCCGCCGAAAGCTTAATGGCCGCCCAATCGAAGCCTGGGCCCGGCAACGGATACAAAGCAAATGCCGCCCAGTAGCCGGCCAGCAACGCCGCGAGTGCGGCCAACTGTGCGCGCACGGAACACCAGCCCAATAGGAACAGAAAACCGTAGCCGAGTCCGATTTGCGACAGGGTATCCTCGAACGTCCACCGCGTTTGTTCGGACGTGGTCGACCGCAGGAAGACGCCAAGCATCACGAGCAAGAAGGCGCGCCAGAATGCGTGGAGCGACATGCGCTGAGGTGTCTGGCCTTTTGCGAGGCGCGCGGCAATCGAAAAGGGCAAGGCGACGCCCACGATGAAGGTAAACGACGGTTGAATCAGGTCGTGAAGCGAACACCCCACCCACGCGACATGGGACTGATGATGGGCGAGGAATCGCCAGATGGCGCTCTCGGGCATCGCCGCGGCTACGGCGCCGATCCTGAGGTCTTCGGCAATCATCAGAAACATGACGAGCCCTCGATACGCATCGAGAGAGTGGAGTCGCTGCACAATGGACATGGAGGGGGTGGTGGAGTTAATTGCGGTGCTCATTCGATTGCTACCTCTATAGAGACGATGTAAGCGGATAGCATAAAGATGACGCAGGCCAATATCCAGAGAATTGCCGGGAGGCGCGAAATGCCTTGCCTTTTCGGAGATCATCCTGTAGGTTAACGCTTGGTCGGCCCATGACGCGACGGCGTCCGGGCGAATCCTTGCAAGGCAGCAACTTGGGGTCAGGTGCACGGGGAGTCATGTCTCCATGCAGGAGGGCTGAATTGTGTCCTGTGTAAACCGCGTTCTTGCATGCTGTCTCCTGTCCCTTGGGTTTTCCGAATGGCCGGCGCAGGCACAAAACGCCTTCATCAACTTCGAATCGTCCCAAGTTCATCCCATCGACTTGAGTCAGGACCGCAACACGCTTGCCGTCTGCAATACGGCGGACGCTCGCCTGGAACTGTTCGACGTGAGCACGGGAACGCCCGCGCCGATTGGTTCCGTGCCGGTAGGCTTCGATCCTGTAACCGTTCGCTTCCGCTCCGACGCGGAGGCGTGGGTGGTCAATCACATCTCGGACAGCATCAGCATCGTCGACATACCCACCAAGCACGTCGCGCAAACAGTCGCGACCAAGGATGAGCCGTGCGATGTGGTGTTCGCAGGGACGCCGGAAATGGCGTTCGTATCCTGTTCCCAAGTGAACACCATTCAGCGCTTCGACCCGGACGATCTTGCGGCAGCGCCCACGGACATCGCCATTGAAGCGGAAGACCCGCGCGCGTTGGCCGTGAGCCCGGATAAGACCAAGGTGTATGCGGCCATCTTCGAATCCGGCAACGGCTCGACCATCATCGCAGGCGGCGCCGCGGGCATCGGCACGCTGGGCTTTCCGCGCAACGACGCATTGGACGATCCCACGAATCCCTATGGGGGCGTGAATCCGCCACCCAATGACCCAAACGACACGAAGGCGCCGGACGGGCAGATATGGTTTCCGCCGAAGAACATCGGCAACGGAACCCCACCGCGCGTGGGGCTTATCGTGAAGAAGGATCCGGCCGGCGTATGGCGCGACGACAATGGTGCGAATTGGTCGCCGTGGATCACGGGGGCAAATGCATCGCTTTCCGGTCGCTATACGGGTTGGGACGTGGTCGACCGCGACGTGGCTATCCTCTCGAATTTGAACGCGCCCGCGCCGAGCGTGGTCTATGCGGAGCGTCTAATGAACCTGTGTATGGCCATTGGCGTGAACCCCGCTTCGGGAGAGATCACGGTGGTGGGGACCGATGCCACGAATGAGATCCGCTTCGAGCCCGTCGTGGGAGGGCAGTTCCTGCGGGTGGATATCGGCATTGTGGATGCTTCGAATCCGGCGAACACGAGCGTTGTCGATTTGAACCACGCCCACCTTGCCGCAGCACAGCCCGGGGGCGTGGACCCCTACGAAACGTCAAACG
>JBHEKO010000642.1:0-4409 GCA_041859475.1 Candidatus Hydrogenedentales bacterium | reverse complement strand
TCCGGGCTTCCGGAAGGTGTCGCTACCGCAACGTTCTCCCTGCTCGACGAAACGCATGACATGGAGCAAGTCAAAACCGAACCTGTGACCCCTGTCGAGTCCACACTGAAACTGGACTTGCCCGCCAAAAGCGTGATGCTTGTGGAACTATCGAAATGACAGCACAGCGATGGAGGGCCCGCGATCGTCGCTTGAGCCTTAACCGTCGCTCCCGGCTCACGACGGCAAACGAAAGGCGGGACAAGATGAAGAAAGGCAGTCCTCGGGTGGGACCGTGTCCTCTTATGTCATTGGCCACGAGGTGATTTTCTCGCGAACACTGGACTACGGTCATGGGCTTTCACTGCCTTTCGAAACCACCTCGAAATCGTCAAGGATGAGTTCCCCGATCCGTGACGCGTTGCGGATGATGACATGCGTGTTGCCGCCGGGAAGCCCCGAGAACGGCATACGGAACTCCCGCCATGTGCCATCCACGGATGCGAGGTCCGCGTACGACGGCGACTCGTTGCCCCACTTGTCCGAGCACACGCCGACGATGGATCTCGGCGCTTCAAAGTCGTGGCCTCGCGCCCAGAACCGCAGTTCGCACGCTTCGCCAGGGTGCACGTCCGGAAACGCGCGCACGGCAATGCGGTACACGTTGGGTTTCACGCCTATCGTGTTTGTCAGTACGAGCCCCTTCGAACCGCTGCGTCCAGTGCCGTCTTTCACAAGCACGTCCGGCCACGGCTGCAGATTCAGCATCGTTTCCCATGCGTCCGGCGCGCCTCCCGAATCGTACTCTTCGAAATCTTCGATCATCACCGGCGGACGTTCCATGCTCGGCGCCGTCGCGCCCGTATCAGCCAGCAACGTTAGATGGCCGAGATTCGCAATGGTGTTGTCCGACGCGATACCGCCGTCACGTTCCAGATATCGCCTCGCGATGATGGCGTCATCGTCGTTCACCAAGACCGAATACCGCAGCGACAGGCCCGGTGCGGGGTTCTCTACGCCCGCGATCTGCTCCCATGGGATCGCCGCTTCATACGTCGTCACACTTTGCCTCGGCACGACTTTCACCCGGCATCCCGGCACATCGACCACCTTGCGGCTATATGACACGACCTGTTCGCCTTGCGGCGTCAACGCCAGTCCAAACCCGTTGTACGGAGACGCCTCGGTCCGCGCGATGGCCAACTGAATGCTATCCTGCTTCCACTGATCCAACCCCGACAACGTCTGATTGAACGTTTGATCCGTGACCGACGCCGCGAAATAGAGGCACGCGTCGTCCCACATGACATACGTCGTAGCCGAACAATCCCCGGGAGTCCACTTCCCGCCAAACGACCCCTTTGTATAGGTCTCGCGATCCAGGCGCAGCGGCGCGGCACTCGCCCAATCCGACAGGTCGCCGTCGATGTTGGGTGGCGTTTGCGCGCGAATCGCGCACGCAAAATTCACTTCAAGTGGCAGCGACGTACGCCGCCCGTCGGACAACATAAGCTCGCTATGCAGCGGCCATGCGTGATACGGAAGCGGCGTCGCGCGCGCCGGGAACATGCATGTGAAGTCAAGCGGTTTCTCGGGCGCGATATCCGTAAACGGCACACGCGCCAACGCTCGAGTGTCACCTTCGCACACGATTCGCATTAGCCCGCTCAGTGGAGTTGCGCCCAGATTCGAGATGCGCCCCGTCAATGGCGTCCGAGGCAACAACCCCGCCATCGGCGCGGCCTCGACTTGCACCGGCGGCTCCACAAACGTGTCGTCGAACGCCACCTCCCGATCCGGCAATCCATCCACATGCGCGATGGTATATATCACGGGGCGTTCTCCGCTCGCGCTTGCGGGACACGCAATCTGCACGCGTGTTTCGAATGCTTCGCCCGTCTTCACCGTAAACGTTGGCTGCGCTGGATCGCAGCTCCACCCTTCGGGCAAGCGGAACGACACCGTCCCTTGCCGTTCGCGCTTGCTGTAACTACTCACGCGCAGCGTCACGCCTGTCGTATGACCCGGCGTGAACCGCAGCTTCTCGTGTAACCTGCCGTCACCGCCCGTGTCATACAAATACGGCCAGACTGCAAACCCAACGCGCAGGCCGTGCTCCGCAAAGACCGAGCTTAACCGCGAAACGGTGTCCTCCATCGCCATCAATCGCGCCGCAAGCGGCTCCGAGCCGTAGGTCCGCGCGACGGCCTCTTCATCCTGCAACTTCTCCCACCGATTCAGCAGATACCGCAACGACGGGATGTCCACGTCGTGCGCAACTGAAGCTTCCAGCGCATCGCGCAGTTCTTTCCGCTTTTCGGAAAGCGCCTCCGCCGCGAGTGGTGGCGTCGTCGTGTCCGGCAAGCGCCCTACGACCCAATACCACCGCAGCGCCTGCGCGACGATAGCCTGGTCCACTAATGTAATCGGGGTATTCGGCGGCGACCACGCGAGTAACGCTTTTCGAAGCGTATCCCCGCTTGCGCCGGGCTGCGCCGCCAACGCGCGCCACGACTCCGAAATGTCGCTGCCCTCCGCCGCCTTCACGCATCGCGCAAACCGTTCGTGCTCGAGCTTGGCCTGGCTCGCGCACGCTTCCGCCAGCACCGATTCGTCGGGATGCGTAAGGTACAGCGGCGCCCCTGTTATGTGAATCTCCGCGATATCACGTGCCGGCTCAATACGGACTTCGTTGCCGAACAAATCGTAGACGCGACTTTTGTCCGTGACCGGCGCATTCCACGCCGCGCCGCCCTTCGGCGACCATGCAACCGCAAGCGGCAGCCCAGCGCGCTCGAACACCGCGATCCACAACGTATCGTCGTATTGAATCAGCCCACAAAACCGGCTCGTCTCCACCATCTTCATAAGCGTGTGCACCGACGCCGCAGCCGGTTGCGCCGTGCCTTGAAAGACTCCGAAATCGCGTTCCCACGCATACAGCCCATGGCGTTCCACGCCCGCGGCCGCGCCGATGACGAAGTGTCTGGGTATCCACTCCGCACGTTTCTGCGGCGAGAAATCGTGCGGCCACCCGAACTCCGTCGTCCATTGGAGCTTCATTCCGCCGGCGAGGTCGATGAGTTCATCCACTTCCCGCAGTTTCTCGTACACTGTCCATGTCTCCGGACTTTCGCTGGCCGTGTATGGGTGCGTGCAGAACACATCAAGCACGTCGAACAGATTGCGCGCCAACTGCTGCCTGAACCACCAAGGATCGACGTAGGCCGTGCCGCTGTTCGCAACGAGCGCCTCCGCCTGCGCAGAACGAATGCCCGCCGCGCCGTTCCGTGCGACTTCCGTGTACAGCCCCTTCGTCGGACCATTGTCCTCGTTGCCCAATTCGAAACACCCCGTCAGCCCGCGCAACGACTCCGCAGCGCGCTGCATTACACGCCCGTACGCCCGCGCGTAAATGGGCTGCTCCGTCGTGTAGAAATCAGGACCCTGATACAGCGTCTGCAAAATGACGCACTCGACGCCCGCATCTTTCCATCGCTTCACACCGGCCGGCAGGGATGTCATGTCGAGTTGGCCCTGCGTCTTCTCGTACACGTTCCACGTCGTTTCCTCATACCGGTTCCAACGGGTCCCCATGTCCGTGGCCAATTGCGGCTGGTAGAAACCGAACACCCCGCCAAACACCGACCACTTCCGGTCGTACGCCCGCGCCGCTTCTGGAAGGTCCCGGTAGCACGGCGCGATCATCTTTGCAATGTCCAACGCACCTGACGCCGCCTCTCCGTGCGGTCCCGACACCTTCCACTCCACGCGGTACACGCCGTAGGGCGCATCCACCGTCACCCGCCGTTCGGCTTTCGCGCCCGGCGCAACATCGCCGAGCACTTCCGCCGTCGACCAAGCCTCCCGCTCCGAGTATTCGTCGATCGCGTGCATCTCGCACTGCAATCTCGTGAGTGCTTCGCCGCCTTTGTTCTCGACATGTAGCCCAATCTCCGGCGCCGTATCCCAAAACAGATTCTTCGACACGTCCGTGTCCACCGTGACGTGCATCGTCTCGGGCGAACCCTGCGCGGCAACTGCGCACGGCACGCTCAGGACCCAAGCGCTGATGATCAGAAGGACTCTATGCTTCTTCGCGTTGCGTGCGTCTTGCATACGGCCGGTTCCGCACGGCAACCCGATAGCCAAAGCTCCGCGCAATTGATGTGATTTCATGGCGCTGTCCACTGGATTCGACCCAAGCGCCATCAGTTTCCGAATGGTCCCCCTTTGTGCGCTTACCTCCTTTATAGTTGCCTACCCATGAGCGGATCAAGACTCCGGTGCGGACAGCGTTTAGCGAGAAGAACTGCGGCGCAAAACGATTCCCACGGGCAATTCGTATACAATCCCCCGCCAGCTACTCGAAACCGGGGAAACGATTGTATGGAGTCGGCGAAGGTATACGGCTATCGTTGGATTGTGCT
>JBHEKO010000004.1:0-2653 GCA_041859475.1 Candidatus Hydrogenedentales bacterium | reverse complement strand
TTCCCGATCAACTCCTCTTTTGGCCTGCCTACAAGCTTCTCCGCCGGTGGATTGATATCGAGAATGGCGCCCGTTTCGGCGTCGGCAATGAAGATGGCGTCGCGGGCTCCCAGGAAGAGCGCGCGCATGCGCTCATTGGCTTCCGTCAGGGCCTCTTCCGCGAGCCGGCGCTGGGTAACGTCGTGCCCAATCGTCCAACGCTTCCAGCCGGGAATCGGGACGCGCGCCGAGATATCCGACCATGCAATAACGCGAGCCTCCCCCGACTTCGTCGTCATCGTCAATTCTTCGTTGCGCAATTCGCAATCCGGATGGCGGACAATTTCCGCCACGAAATCCCTGTACGTCTCGTCGGGATAGGTCAACTCAAGTGCGCGCGGATTGCCGACCATTTCTTCCTTGGAATAGCCGGTCACTAGCTCGCACTCTTTGTTCCAGTGAAAGACCACGCCGGCGGCGTCGAACGCGACGAACAACAAGGGGACTTCGCGGAGCATTTGACGGAAGGCTTGTTCGCTCTGCCAGAGCGCTTTGGATTCATGACGAAGAGTGGCTAGCTCTTTTTCCAGCGCGGCGCATCGATCCCTGAGGGCCTTCAATTCGGAGTGGCCATCATCCTCATCTGGAAGGTGGTCCAGCGTCATACGCTCCCAAACCGCGCACAACTGCGCCTTCGGAATTCAGGATTGCGCTATCCTCACGGTTGCATTTCAGCGCCGAACGAGGGTCCAGTCACCTGCCGCGTCCGGTTTCTTGCAGCTCATCCACCGGACGCCAACATCCAGGCAACCGCTCGATCACTCGAAAACGCAACGCCACATAATGACAGCCGATCATCCTTGTAGATGAACGGAGTACACCGAGTCAAACTTCTTGACACGCCAAGGCGCCCTGTCGTCTCGCAATCCTTGAGACCCGTACGGCCCTTTCAAATGCGTTCCCAGGCGCTCTCCAGAATGCCAAACGCCGCTTCCAAGTCTTTGGCGCTCGCGACCAGCGGAGGACTCACGCGAAGCACCTTGCCGGCCAACGGCCCGAGCAAGTGCACGCCCTGCACACCAGTACCTCGATAGGCCTCAAGCACGCACCGATTCGCCGTGGCGTCGTCTTGGATCTCAACGCCATACACCAACCCTTCGCCGCGGACATCCACCACGAACGGGAACTTCTGCTTCAGTAGGTCAAGGCGGCCGCGCACGAGTGGCGCAACGGCGCGGCACTTCTCGACAATGCCCTCCGTCTCGAAAACATCCAGTACCGCGCAGACCGCCGCGCAGGCCCGCGGATTGCCGCTGTACGTGTCGGACGCTTCGCCATACGCCAGCGCGTCAATCAAGTCTGCCCTGCCTGCTACGGCCGCCACCGGCTCGCCGTTGCCCAGCCCCTTGCCCATGACCACCAAGTCGGGCACAACTCCATAGGACTGATACGCGAACATGTTGCCTGTCCGCCCATGGCAGGATTGCACTTCATCGAAAATGAAGGCGATATCCTGCTTCTCGCACCAGGCTTGAAGCATTTGGTGGTACCACGCGGGAGGGTGAAAACTGCCTCTCGCGCCAAGATACGGTTCGGTTATCAGCAACGCAATCTTACCGGGAAACTCCGCTGCCAGGGCGTCCAACTCCGATTGATAGAAGGACTGGGGGCGCTCTTCTTTCATCGGAAACGAAATGAACCGGACATTCGGATTGGGGCTGGTCTCGCCCGTTACATCGCTCGCAAGCCCTTTCTTGCCGTGGAAGCCCCCACGCGTCGCGACCATGATGGGGCGATCGGGATGCTTGTGAAGCGCCGCCCACATCGCCTTCTGGATGCCTTCCGAACCGCTCGCGGCCCAGAGCAGCTTCTGCGCCTTCGGCATTGCCAGCGTCGTGAGCAGGCGCTCCGCGGCCAGCACTTCAATTTCGGCAATCATGTTGTAGGCGTTGCGCGGAAGCCCCATTGCATACTGGCGATAAAACGCCTCGAACCGGGGATGGGCGTGGCCCAAGTTCGCCACCAAGACCCCCGACGTGAAATCGAACAATTCGCGGTCGTCCGCGGTGCGCAACACGCATCCCTCGGCCGCTTTAATTACAAGCTGCGTCGGCGAATACGTTCGCTGTCCCACCCCCACGCACGCATCCAAGCGCGCGCGAATCTCGTTACTCTTTGGTTCCCCTTCGTGCAGAATCGGACTACTCACCGCGCCTCCTCATACTCAGATGTAATACATCGAGCCTTTGCCGGCCCGTGTCAGAATATCGTTCACCGTAAACTCACCCAGTACGCGCTCGATTTCCGCCCCGACCGCGCGCCAAGCCGGTCGCAGATCGGAGCCCCCGGAGTCTTCCACCGGAAGCGGGTCCAAGATCGGGCCGTCGATCGCGTGCACAATGTCCAAAAGCGTAATCGAATCCGCCGTCCGCGCCAGCAGGTAGCCCCCCTGCGCCCCGCGCACGCTCTTCACGATCCCCGCCCGCTTCAACTGAAGCAGGATGTGAACCAGGTACTTCTCGGGTATGTCGCGCAGGGTGGCAATATGGACCGCCGTCATGGGCGACTCGTTGTGGTCATTGCGTGCCAGTTCAAGTACAGCCCGGCATGCATACTCGCATCTCGATGAAATGTTCATAGCATTCCCCCAATGGGCCTATCTTACAAGATTGGC
>JBHEKO010000739.1:0-2694 GCA_041859475.1 Candidatus Hydrogenedentales bacterium | reverse complement strand
GCGGCCCCTCTGCGTCCGCTGCCGCGCACGCCACGCCCTCAAAGACTCCGAGTTCTGCCTGCACTGCCACGTCGCCCTGCACCACGATCTAGGCGAAGCCAGCCACGCCCTCTTCACCCAGCTCGAAGTCCTCGACGACGCCACCCCCGAAGCCCCCCCCAGCGTCACCTCCATGCTCGCGGAAAAACGCAGCCGCACCGCCATGAGCCACATCAATCCCGTCGTCATGCCGCGGTTGAAGAAGTACTGACAGTCGCTGCCAGCTAGACGTTCAGCTGCGCTGGGGAGGCAATCGAGGAGCGCCGCACTCGGGAGGCTGAAGTGCGAGGGGAATTTGCAGGTCGCGTGGTGCCGCGCAGACTTAGCCTCACCCTTTGCGTAGTTCACGCGCCGGTTCGCGGTGGTCCTTCGCACAACGCCCAACAAGGCGCCCCACATGGCTAGCTTGGCATCCGTTGGGCAACATGCTAGAGTAACGCAACGTAAGTCTTTGGACCATTACAATAGGACATTATTGTATTGTGCTGTGAATACCAAAGAATGGGTTAAAACTCTGCACGCACATCTCCAATGATTGCGGAAAGAAGGAGTTTGTCGACGATGACGATTTCTCTTGCTGTTCGATATGCGCGCGCAATTCGTGGTGTTCGTCGATGGATCATGGTGGTACTGGCGGTCGCCATGGCCCACTGCGCCAGCGCCGAAATTCGCCATGCGTTTCAGTTGCCGGTTTTCCAGAACGTCAGGTGGTACCCCTCGTCGTTGCGGGTGCTATTGGATGTTTATGAAACCAACGAGCCGGGCAAGATGGAAGCGCTCGAAAAGGCCATCAAGATTGCAGGTGACGCACTCTTTGAGAACGACAATGAGGCGTTCATTGCTATTCATGATTCGGTGTCCAAGAGTCTTATGAAACCGGATACTTTGAAAGGAGATGCATTGAAGGCGACCAGGGGGGTCATCTTGCACGAGAATAAGAATGTGCTTTCGTGGAAATTGAGGGAGAAAATAGACACAGGGAAATATGTGTTTGCCATTCTGGAGTTCTCGCTGGAGAGCAGTGACCCCTATTTGCGGCGGGCCGCATTTTGCCTGCCCTTTTCTTGGGATACCGACGGATGGAAAATGAATCGTACGACAGATTCGGCTCCAGCCAAGCGCGTTATGGATGGCATCTTTCGCCCGGCCAACGAAGTGGGTTTCATCGCTGCTGGCGAGGTGAGTTCAGAACTCGGCTCCGACGAGAAAGTTCTTGTGTCCTGGCCCTTTGGAAAGGAGAGTAAGGGATGGAAGCCCGTAAGAATACTGGGGAAAGGCAGGCCCTTGGGGGCAGACGAGGAATCGCACCCGGCCGTTGAAGTGTACAATCGGCAGAAATCAATCGTCGCAAAGATGAAAGAGGACGGATTCTCGAAGGAGCTCGGACAGCAGTTTTTGGAAACCCTTGGCGAGGGATTTCAAGATTATCAAGCAGCTACGCTGGAGAATGATCCCGAGGAATTCAGGATATACTGCCAAGATTTCGAAATGGAAATGGAACTGGTCTATCTCATCGACGGAGGAGCAAGTTGCATACTGCTGAGCATGCCCCAAGAGCCGCTGGGTGATCGGGATCGCGTGCCCTGGTTCCGTAAGGGAGCCCATACCTTCTGTAATGAGAAGGATGGGTGGAAGTCCCCTTCGTACGGGATGACGCTAGATTTGACGGCCCTGTATTGCTCGATAGACTTGACGAAGGCGATAGATGAGGATAAGGCCCGGAAGAAGAACGAGGAGTAAAGCCTGTCCCAACAATCCACCCTCCCCATCCGCCCTTCCATTCGCCTCCCATCTGCGCCCATCTGCGTCATCTGCGGACAAAGCTCCCCGTTGCTCCGCCTATCCCGGACATTGCGTGCGCGTTCGCGCGAAGGCTCTGCTATACTCGCGCTTTCATTCGGACGACACGAGGGCGATCATGAAGAAGCAAGTACAGATCTGGGGCGGCATTGCGCTGGCCGGCGCCATCCTCTATTTCATGTTCCGTGGCACAGACTGGGTCGAAGTGGGGGCGGCCTTTCGCGCGGCACATCCGGGCTGGCTCGCGCTGAGCGGGCTCTTCGTGTTCCTCACCTTCTTCACCCGCGTACAGCGCTGGACCTACATCGTCCGCAGCACCAAGCCCGTCTCCTATTCCATCCTCTTTAGCGCCACGCAGATTGGCTTTCTTGCCAACTTCACCCTGCCGGGCCGCGTGGGCGAAGTGATCCGCGCGCTCGTCCTCGCGCGGCTGGCCAAGCTGCCCTTCGTCAAGTGCTTCGCCTTCGTCGCGCTGGATCGCGTCACCGACCTCTTCGGCCTGCTGGCCATGATGCTGGTGACGGTCATCGCCTTCCGGCCGCAGCACGACTTCGCCCTGCCGCCCGGACTCCCTTGGGAGTCCCTGCCAGCGAGCATCATCCAGACCGGCGTCCTCAGCACGACCGTGATCCTCTGCGCTGTCATCGCTGCCTTTGTGCTGCTCTTCGTGAGTCAGAACGGCGTGCTGCGCCTGATGGAGCGCGTCCTGGGCACGGGCGTCTGGGCGCGCCGCATTCAGGACTCCGCGCGCAACTTTGCCGAGGGCCTGCACATCTTCCGCAACCGCGCCGATGTGCTGCGCTCCATCGCATGGTCCTTGCTCACTTGGCTGATCGGCGGCCTCAGCTACCACTT
>JBHEKO010000079.1:0-8077 GCA_041859475.1 Candidatus Hydrogenedentales bacterium | reverse complement strand
ATCATCTTCGTGTCGGCTTTGGCGGCTGTTCTTCAGCATTTGCGCGTCATCCAGGTGGTGGTGCAGGCCATTGCGTGGCTGATGCGGCGCACCTTGAAAACGTCGGGGGCGGAGACGTTTGCAGCAGCCTTGCTCATCTTCACGGGGATCGAGTCCGTAGCCGCCGTGAGGGCATATCTCGCCAAGATGACGCGCTCGGAACTGTGCACGGTGATGACGACGTTCATGGCAACCATTGCCGGCAGCGTATTGATCATCTATGCGACGTTCGGCGCGGAGCCCGGCCATCTCCTGACGGCTTCGCTGATGAGTGCGCCCGCCGCTATCGTCATCTCCAAACTCATGGTTCCCGAAACCGGAAAGCCGGAGACGTCGGGCGAGACCTATGTGCGCATCGAAGTGCCCAGCAAGAATCTCATCGATGCCGCCGCGCAAGGAACGACGCAAGGCTTGACCATGGCATTGCAGGTGGCGGCCATGATAATCGCCTTTATTGCGCTGGTCCATTTGCTGGACTTGATGTTGTCCGTCACGGGATATACATTTGTGGATGTGCTTGCCCTGGTGTTTCGTCCCTTCGCCTATCTGATGGGCGTGTCGTCGAATGACGCGACGACGCTTGCTCAATTGTTGGGCAAGAAGACGGTGTTGAACGAGTTCCTGGCGTATATCGATCTGAAGACGTGCATCGAACAGGGCACGTTGTCGCCGCGAGGCATCGTGATCGCAACCTACGCTTTGTGCGGGTTTGCCAATCCGGGGAGCGCGGGCATCATGATCGCCGGCCTCGACGCTCTGATTCCGGAGCGCCGGGGCGAGGTGACGGGGTTGAGTGTGAAGGCGTTTGTAGGCGGCACATTGGCGTGTTTCATGACCGCATGCGTCGCGGGAGTATTGATCAGTGGCTGATGTGCGTATTCCAAAAGCGATGACGATTGCCGGCAGCGATTCGGGCGGCGGAGCGGGCATCCAAGCGGACTTGAAGACCTTCACCGCGCTGGGCGTCTACGGGATGTCCGCCATTACGGCGTTGACGGCGCAGAACACCCTGGGCGTCGCGGGCGTCCACGACGTGCCCCCCGAGTTCGTAGCCCTGCAAATCGATCACGTCGCGCAGGACATCGGCGTTGACGCCGCGAAGACGGGCATGCTTTCCAACGCGGAGATCGTCGAGGCCGTGGCCGACAGCATTCGCCGCAACGAGATTGAGTTGCTCGTCGTCGATCCCGTCATGGTCGCGAAGAGCGGCGATGCCTTGTTGCAGGAATCCGCGCGGGAAGCGCTCATACGCCACATCCTTCCGATTGCCTACGTGGTCACCCCGAATACGGCCGAGGCGGCCATGCTCACGGGGACTCCCATCGAGACGTTCGAGGACATGCAGGATGCGGCGCGGGAGATCTTCGACATGGGCCCTCGCCATGTGCTGATCAAGGGCGGACACATGAGCGGCGACATCGTGGAAGACTTGTTGTTCGATGGCCGCGCATTTCACACGTTTCGCGCGGCGCGCATCGAAACCAAAAACACGCACGGCACAGGGTGCACGTTGTCCGCGGCCATCACCGCGTACTTGGCGAAGGGAAGCAGCACCGTCACGGCCGTCGAGGCCGCGAAGTCCTACGTGACGGAGGCAATTCGGCGCTCGTTGCCGCTGGGCTCCGGGCACGGCCCGCTCAATCATATTTGGCAATTCGGGATGTTGGGATGATGCAAGGAATTCAAAGGGAGGGAGGTACCCCATGATGTATCGGCCGGTTGTTTTCGCAATTGCCGCGAGCATGTGCGCGACGCTTGGCGCCGCCGCGCAAGACGTGAAGTACGAGCCCACGTGGGAATCGCTGGATGCGCGCCCATTGCCGCAATGGTTCTCCGACGCGAAGTTCGGCATCTTCATTCACTGGGGCCTGTATTCGGTCCCGGCGTGGGGACCCAAGGATCAGTACGCGGAGTGGTACTGGAATCACATGCAGGACAAAGAGGGAGCGACGTGGAAATTCCACGAGAAGACCTACGGCGCGGACTTTCAGTATCAAGATTTCGTGCCCATGTTCAAAGCCGAGTTGTTCAATCCCGACGAGTGGGCGAATATCTTCAAGCGTTCCGGCGCGAAGTACATCGTGCTCACGTCGAAGCACCACGAAGGCTTTTGCCTATGGCCCAGCGCCGAGTCGTGGAATTGGAACAGCGTCGACGTGGGGCCGCACCGCGACTTGGCCGGCGACCTGATAGCCGCCGTGCATGCCTCGGGGCTGCGCATGGGCTATTACTATTCGATCTACGAGTGGTACAACCCGTTGTATCAAAGCGATCCCGTCAAGTACGTCGATCAACACATGCTGCCTCAATTGAAAGACTTGGTCCAACGGTACAAGCCGGACATCATCTGGCCGGACGGCGAGTGGGACAAGCCCAGCGAGGTTTGGCGTAGCGCGGAATTCCTGGCCTGGCTGTACAACGAATCCAATGCGCCGAAAGACGTGGTCGTCAACGACCGTTGGGGCAAGGAATGCCGTAACGTCCACGGGGGATTCGCGACGCCCGAGTACGGTCACCTTCCCCAAGGAAAACTAACCGATGTGCAGCGCTGGGAAGAGTGCCAGGGCATGGGAAAATCGTTCGGATACAACCGAAACGAAAGCGCCGAGAACTACCGTTCCGCGACCGAATTGCTTCATCTGCTCATCGATTGCGCGAGCCGGGGCGGGAACTTGCTGCTGGACATCGGCCCGACCGCCGATGGCCGGATTCCCGCGATCATGGAGCAGCGCTTGCTCGATATGGGCAAGTGGCTTGACGTGAATGGCGACGCCATTTATGGGACCACCAAGTGGCGCGAGATTGCCGATGGCGACTTGGTCCGCTACACGGCGAAGGCCGGCGCGGTCTACGCGATTTGCCTCAAGTGGCCGGGCGAATCGCTGACTTTGGCCAATGTGAAGCCTGGTGCGGACGTGAAGGTGTCGATGCTTGGCGTGGATGCGCCAGTGTCGTGCAAGGCCGAGGGCGGCAAGTTGGTGATTCAGGTGCCGCAGCTCACGCCCGACAAGGTCCCGAGCCCCCACGCCTACGTGTTCAAGTTGACGGGTGTAGAGTAGCCTCGAGTTTCTAAACTAGGTGCGAGCCGGGTTACGTCAATGCGTGGCGTAACCCGGCTGTTTCATTTTTCGCGATATTCAGGCCGCTCCGCGCGTGTGCTGCAACGCGTTTTGCACCATGATGAACTCGCTGACGTTGTGCGGCGTCAGAAGACCGACCAGCCGGCCATCCTCAAGCACGGGCATGGCGGGACAATTGCTCTGTTGAAGCCGCGAAAAGACGGACTCCAGTGAATCATTCGGCGACACGGATTCGAAGTCGGTGTCCATCACGGACCCGGCCGGTGTCATGGCGCCGTCTTCGGCCAGGGCCCTCACCATGCCGGTGTAGGTGAGAATGCCCAAGATGCGTCCCTCCTCGACCACCGGAAAATCCTGCTGGAAACTGGCCAACACATGCTGAACCGCGGCGCTGAGCGGGTCGGTGGACCGCAACGTCTGAAACTCGGTGATCATCGCTTGGCTGACACGGTACGGGCCCAAGGTAGACCGCGCCTGTGCCATGGAAGACTCGCCTTCGGCGCCCAGCCAGACAAACATGGCGATGAACAAGAGCATATAATTCTGGGAGAACAATCCGAACAGCCCGAACGCCAAGGCCATGGCCTGACCGACATTGGCGGCGATGCGCGTCGCGCGGGCATGGGGCATCCGCGTGGCCAGCAAAGCCCGGAGGATTCGCCCCCCGTCCATCGGAAATGCAGGGAGCATGTTGAACACAACGAGCGACACGTTTACCAGCGTAAGCCACAGGAACAGATTGTCGCCGACGAGCCGGGGCGCGTGAAGCGACTCGCTGAGCGGCCCTTGCAAGAGCAGTGCCGCGAAGAAGACAACGGCCAGCACAACATTCACGGCGGGGCCTGCGAGCGCGACGAGGAATTCCTGCTTCGGATCCTCGGGCATTCGTTCGAGACGCGCCAAGCCGCCGATTGGCAGCAACGTGATGTCCTCGGTGCCAATTCCAAAATGGCGAGCCATGAGCGAATGCCCAAGCTCGTGCAGAAGCACGATGCCGAACAAGAGAAGTATAGTGGCAACGCCAACCAGCGCTTGCAAGACACTGCCATTTTGGAACAGGTGAGCCATGCCAATGTACGCAAGCAACAGCAAGAACGTCCAATGCATGTAGACGCCGACGCCAAAGATGCGGCCTATACGCCACGACCACTTCATGGACAACGCCTCCTTTGTTGCGGTGCGCTACTTCAACCCAGGCGGCTTATGTGATTATTCCCTTCAGACGGAGCGCCGCCGCGAGCAATATCCATCATGGCGCCTCGGGCGTTTCTCCAATCGCGTCAAGCCTCGTCTTGGCTTCTTCGTAGGTGCCGGCGTCAAGCGGACCTGCGAGCACCACCGCGACGTTCTCGGCGAGATGCCTCGGGTTCATCGTGCCAACGATGGTTGTGTGGCAATGAGGATGGCTGATTGTGAAGCGCAACAGAAATGCCGTGCGGGATTCGTTGGCCCCGCGAAGCTCGTCGAGTTTGGCCATCTCGAACTTCCGCCAAGCGTCTTCGCTTGTCCTTCCATCGGTGGCACCGGGCTCTCCTCGCGCGACGCCCCCGCGAATGATGACACCCGCTCCTGCCGTGGCCGCCTGCGTGATGAGGAGTTCATGCCTGCGGTCCAACGCGGAATACGGGATCTGAAAGACGTCGAATACGCCCCAATCGATGTACGTGGAAAGGTGCGGGCTTGTGCTGGAGCAGCCAATCCAGCGAACCGCGCCTTCGGCCTTCAGTTCCTGAAGAATATCGACGAGCTTGTTGGATTCGCATTCGGAGACCGTCGGGTTGTGGAGTTGCAGCACATCCACGTATTCGGTCTGGGTCTTCAGCAGAGAATCGGCAATGTTCCGCCGGATGTTCTCGTGCGTCCACATGTGGGGCGTATCGTCATGATCGCCCGCGAAGACCATGTGGCATCCGCATTTTGTGGCAAGGAGAAACTCGCCGCGGCGGTGCGCAAGATGATGCCCAATGTACAGTTCGCTTTTGCCGTAATCGTTCGCCGTGTCGATAAAATTGATCCCGGCATCCAGCACGGCATTCAGGATTTGCTTTGCCTGACCGTCGCTGCAGGGCCTTCCATTCCAAATGCGCTCTCCCCGCACTTCCATGGCGCCGTGCCCCAACACGGTGACTTCAAGTCCCGTCCGTCCCAGTGTCCGTTTCGGCAGATTCATGGCGGAATCCCTCCAAGTGGCTGAAATCAAATCGAGCGACCAGCCTTCATCATACCCCACAAGATTGCCGGAAGCCTGCGTCCTATGGCGTGCCGTTGGCGCGAAGTCTCCTTGCCCCTCTTGTCCTGGCCCTATGTGGTGAAGAGCTTCTTGACGATTTCGGCAATTCCCGAAAACTTCGCCAAGTAATCTTCGCTGCTTCTTCGAATGACCTCGAGCGCTTCGGTCCGGTCGTACACATGGGTGATTTCGCACACGGCCTCTTTGGAATCCGGGGCCTGCTTGTACGTCAGGAAGTAATGACGGAGCCGCTCCAGAAGCCGGGGCGGACACTCCGAAATGTCGCGTAAGTCGCCAAACGTCTCGTCGTTCGCCATGACCGCCACGATCTTATCGTCGGCTTCGCTGCCGTCCAGCATTCGCAGGCCCCCAATAGGAATGGCCTGAAGGAGAATGTCGCTCTTGCGGATTGGCTTCTCGGTGAGCACGCAGATATCGAGCGGGTCTTTGTCTCCAACGATGTCCGGCCTGCCGGTCTTCAAGGAACAGAACTCCGCGGACCGTTCCCCGCAGTAGGTCTGCGGGACGAACCCGTACAGCGTAGGGCATACGCTGGAGTACCGTTGCGGCCGGTCAACCTTGAGCAGGCCGGAGTGCTTGTCGATTTCGTACTTGACGGGGTCGGTAGGCGTCATCTCAATGTACGTCGTTACGATTTCCGGGGCCTTTTCCCCGATAGGAATCCCGTGCCAAGGGTGCGAGGAGAACAGATGGCCCATGACATTGGTGAAATCGTCGACGGAAATGCCGGAATGCATAATGCTTCACGTCCTTTGTTGGTATTGCCTTGCAGGCTGCTCCCGAGGCGCACGAATTTGCGCCGGAGACCGCACCTATTCTATCCGCCGTGAGCGCTTGATTCCACGTCCGCAACGCGACCGGGAGCACAAAGGCCAAGCCGGGGACGTCCGGCACGGAGACCGGACGCAGATGCAAGACTTCCCGCTCGGGGTCAGCTATTCCGAAGGCCCTCTCGGACCTTGATTTGTACCTATCGTGGATGTCGCCCTAATTCCAACAGCATGTCCCGCATCCGCCTTTCGACAGCTTACTTTTGTTCATCTGATAGGCAAACGACTTTCTTGCCTCCAAGTATCGGCACAATGCTTCCTATGAAGTGGCCCTTTGAAACGACTTTGGTGCTTCCTGTGTCAGTATCTACCATCATCAAGTCAAAACGCTCCCTACCCCCAACGGCGATCATTCGTTGCATGATTAGGTGCGAGTCATCCAAGAAGGTTATGCCGTAGGGCGTCACCGAGTCAGGGAAAGCGTACACGCGCTCACGTTGACCTGTGGTTATCGATTGAATCCAGATAGCGGATTCCATACGGTCACGCGACCCACTGAGTTCAGTCTCCAGTACATCGATTCGTTGACGCTCGCCACGAGTGTGTACATGCTTCCTCAGCAGCTTGGAGTACTCCTCCCAGAGTCTCTCTCGTTCTTCTGGCTTCAGATCGGGCATCCGCGCGATCTTCCCCTCAACATAAGCCGCCTTTGTGCCGTCGAGACTCCAGCACGCCGTTAAGTAGACGCAGTCATCAGATGCGGGTACCAGCGCTCGAACTGCTTTGGATTGGAGGTCCACAATCTGTGGACAAGAGCGCAGTTTGCGTTTTCGAAAACCTTCATGCAGCAAGAGAGAAGTCCGGTCTGGCGACAAGGCGGTGATTGTATCGCGTGGGTGAAGATCCTTGCCTCGACAGACAAGTTCTGTGCGCTTGTCGGCAATGTCCAGGGTGACTATCGAATTGCCAAGCGGATTGGATTGCGTCAAGTCGTACCAGATCACGAGCACCAGAAGCTTAGGCTGTATCCAATACATCTCTGCGAGGTTCCACGGCACATTGTCCATTACGGTCGTGCGAGCGCCCGTACTCAAATCGACCGCATGGATGCACTTATCTGCTCGATCGCTGTACGCGATACGGTTTCCGTCGGGAGAGAGCGTGACCAACTCCAAGTCGTCCATCTTCCAGAATCGTAGTCCTGGGAGCGTCGTCTCTTTCTTGAGTCTTGCGTCATAGGAGACCGTGCGTAGTTGAACTCCTTGGCGCGTAGCGCAGAGTGCCGTTAACTCTTGCAGAGAATCCGATACGCCGAGAACGCGTTCCATGCGCCAACGGCCTTTGGTCCTTCTCTTGTTGCCGGACGCAATGTCAATGATAGTGAGTGATTCAGCAGGATAGTCTCGAAGTGGACCAGCCGTCTGCAAGGGAGCTAGGGGCACTTGAGCCTTGGCATATATCGGCACAGCATCTTTTGCCGAAGCAGTCACTCCAAGTGGAAGAAATAGGATAAGCGATATCAGGAGAATCGAGAAAATCGGGGACTCCGTCCGTCTTCGATTCAGGTTTACGGCCGGGCAGGTTGGGGCGCAAGGTGCGACGGAGCAGGGATTCGAGCCGCGCGAGAAATGCGGGCGTGCCGTGGAACATACCGGCGTTGGTCTGTCGTCGAGTGCGGATAACGGCATCTTTGTCGTCCTCGTTGCGAAGCCAAACGGACCAGTCGTCTATGATGGCCTTCCCAGGAAACTCGTTCGATAGTAGCGCATCGGCTCGCGAACCACAATGGGCGACCGGTCTCCGGGCCGGGCGAGGATGAGCGTGGACTGCGTGGTTGGCGAAGACGCCCGGCTGCCGACAGGTGTGTCGGCAGAGAACGGGCGCTACAAATGTAGGACTTTCCGCTCGCGGTCAGACCACGTATCGGCATCTTGTCT
>JBHEKO010000730.1:0-4049 GCA_041859475.1 Candidatus Hydrogenedentales bacterium | reverse complement strand
CGGTATGAACATCATCGTATCGCAATCCGCCCGGTGGGAAATGGCCGAGGCCAACAAAGTCGTGTCCGCCATGGTGGTCTCGCATCCCGAGCTCAAGGCGTTGTTGTGCGCAAACGACAGCATGGCGCTCGGCGCCGTGGCTGCGTTGAAAGAGGCCGGCAAAGTGGGCCAGATTCTCGTCGTCGGATATGATGGCATCTCCGCCGCAAAGGAACTCGTCGAGCAGGGCGCAATGGTTGGTACCATCGAACAGCACGCGGATAAGCTGGCTGTCTTCGGAATCGAATACGCGCTTGAGATGCTGAAGTCCGGCATCGCCCCGCAAGACCGCGAGACGGCTGTGGACCTCATCACGAAGTCGAGTCAGTGAGTCCGCGCAGGCCGTTTGCCCAAAACGCGAGAATGGAGTTCTGGTCGTGAAGCGCTATCGTGTCTTGGCCGATTACCTTGGTATGTTGCTTGTCTTGGGCCTGTTGATCGGGTTCTTTGGAGTGACGACCAGCGGCTTCCTAACGGTCAGCACGTTTACGACGATTGCCAACCAGATACCGGACGCCATCATCATCGCCGTCGGCATGACGTTCGTCCTGATCATCGCGGGAATTGACCTGTCCGTAGGATCGATTCTGGCACTGGGCGGCGCGGTTCTCGGCGTATGTTTGGTCAAGCTTGGTTGGCCGTTGCCGCTGGCGATTGCGGCGTGCGTCGGCACGGGATTCATCTGCGGGGCAATCAACGGGTTGATCGTCATCCGATGGTCCATCCCGTCCTTTATCGTCACGTTGGGAATGATGGAAATGGCACGAGGTGGAGCCTATCTCGTCACCGACTCGCAGACCCAGTACATCGGCGGCCCCATCGAGGTAATTGCCGAGACCTCGATTTCCGGTTTGTCTCTTCCTTTCTATATCGCCATCGCCGTGGTGGTCGTCGCGCAGGTTGTCCTATCGGGAACCCTCTTTGGCCGCCACATGCTCGCCATCGGCGCGAACGAAGAAGCGGCCCGGCTGTCCGGACTCCGCACTCGATACATCAAGTGGGCGGTGTTTGCCATCAGCGGAGGGCTGTCGGCGCTCGCGGCCGTCATCCAGACCGCCCGGATGACATCGGCCGACCCGAACATGGGACTGGGCAGCGAGCTTCAGGCAATCGCCGCCGTCGTCATTGGCGGCACGAGCCTGATGGGTGGGCGCGGCTCCGTCGTCAGCACCTTCTTCGGCGTCTTGATCATCTCCGTCCTGGGCTATGGCCTGGCCCAGATGGGCGCGCAAGACCCCACGAAGCGTCTGGTCACCGGCGCCGTCATCGTCATTGCCGTGGTCATCGACTACTACCGGCATCGTTTGGGCCGGAAAACCTGGGAATAGGGAGGCTTCAAATGGTGACTAAGTCGATCGCTCAATTTGCATTGCTAAGCCTGCTTGCGGCGGTAGCGAGCTTCGGCGAACCGGCTCAAACTCCGGCTCCGGCGGCCGAACAGCAGGTAGTAGATGTCTTCGTAAGCGGTACCGATGGCTACCCCGTGTATCGCATTCCTGCGTTGATCTGCGCGCCCAAAGGCACACTGCTTGCCTTCAGCGAGGCGCGTGCCGGCGGCGATCAATCTCCCACCGATATGGTGCTGAGACGGAGCGTTGACGGCGGCAAGACGTGGCTGCCCATGCAGGTGATCGTCAAGGCGGTCCCCGAAGCTGCGATGGACCCCACTCCTGTGGTTGATCGCGAGACGGGCACGGTGCTTCTAGTCTACGATCGCTGGCCGGTGACGCCTGAGGGCCACGAAGCGGGAGACAACACCCCCCATCGAGTGCCCGGCCTCGGTAGAGACTCCATCACCACCTGGATTATGACAAGCACCGATGAAGGGGCTACGTGGACGGAACCCGTGGACATCACCACGACGACGAAGAAGCCGCAGTGGACCGAGACGATTCACGGCCCGGGCGTGGGTATTCAGATGCGGTCGGGGCGTATCGTAATCCCTTGCTCCAGGACAGACAGCGTGCCTTGGTGGAACTTCGCCATTTACAGCGACGACCACGGCAAGACATGGCAACTCAGCGAGAATGAGATAGGTCCCGGCGTTAACGAGTCGCAAGTAGTGGAACTGGCCGACGGCAGTCTGATGGTGACGATGCGGGCCGACGCGGTGACAGGCTACAGAATGGGATCGACGAGCAAGGACGGCGGCAAGACGTGGTCCGCGATGTCCGAGGTCCGCGAGTTGCCCGATACGTCTTGTCAAGCCAGCATGCTCCGGTATTCCTGGGCTGACCAGCCAGGCGGAAAGAGCCGCATACTCTTCAGCAATCCCGTCAAGACGGGCCGAAGCGAGGGGACGGTCCGCCTGAGTTACGACGAAGGGAAAACATGGCCAGTCGCCAAGCTCATCTTCAAAGACTACTTTGGCTACTCGTGCCTCGTTGCAATGCCGGACGGCACGATTGGCTGCCTGTTTGAAACCGAAGGTTGCAGCAAGATTGTGTTTCAGAGTTTCTCGCTGGAGTGGCTGACCGACGGCAAAGACGTTTGGAAGCCGTAGAAGAGCAGTCGGATTAAGTTGTTTACAGCGCTCAAAGTAGCCCAGAATGACACCAGAATGACAAACGATCCCCTACATGGACGAGAGACCCGCGAGCAGGATGTACTCGTGTCGGGTGAGCGTTGTGCATTGCGCGGTCCGACATCCCACTCCTTCGAACATGGTTGAGTATTCATGAAAGTGGGCCACATGGGCTGGCTAACAGTTTCGACCATTGTACGGCGGCTTCGCGACATCCTGACTTCTCGTACAAGGCGCGACCACTGACTATCCCTTGACCTGCCGCAGACTGTTCTTCAGTCTCCCGTCCAGGTCAACACGCGCCATCGCCCGTCGCCTACTTGGGTTCCTCGCCACGTAGTCGCGCCGCCATTCTTCCGAGAATCGCCATGTTCGCCGGATGGTTCTCGAAGTTCCATGCCTCATGCATGTCGATGCCGTCGAAACCATTCTTGCGCGTCACGTCGGCCCAGAACCGAGTCTTCGCTTCAAGTTCTTGCGGGGCGCCCGGCAACCATTCGGAGAAGAGGTAAAGCCTGGTCTTTCCCTTGCAGTACGCGCCATACTCCCGAGCCGCCCACCCGTACAAGTCTTCGCCCTCCGTCCGCACGATGTCGGGTTTGGCGGTCCAATAGGCATGCTCCGGGCTCGAACCGATTTCGTAGTCGCCAATCACGAATGCGTCTGCGGTCTTCTCGTCCACCAGCCGTTTCCAATGATTTGTGAATCGCGCGACCACATTCGTGCTGAAATGCGGGTCCACCGCGAATTGTGTGTAGCGTCCGAGCTGAAGACCGATCCAAAGCTCCTTGCCCCGGTCGTGACACTCCTTCGCCAACTCCGTATACAGTTGCACCATGGCATCGCCCTTCAGGTCATGCCATGCTGTCCGGTCGAAGCTCTCTGCCGTGCGAATATCGACGCCGTACTTCTCCCGGAACGCATCCACGATGGGCTGGCTATAGCCGTAGAAATCCTCCTCGTGGGTGTTCGGCATATGACGGCAATGACTGCTTGTCGAGCAATGAACCCCGTCGGCGCCCAGTTCCAGCAGTTCACGGGCCTGCGCCACCCGAAACGCACGCGCCTCCGGCCAGGCATAGTCCATCAACCCCTTGAAGTAGGTCCTCCCATCCTTCCCCACCCATTGATACTGAGGATGTTCGTCGAGAAACTTCGAGCGAAAGCCAGGAAAACCATCGTCAAACAAATCGAGCCACACAAGAGCTTTCATGCCTTGGGCATGGGCGGCCCGGATGAATACCTCCGGCGGGTTGAACGCTTGAATCACCTCGGCATACCGCTGGTTCCACGCCGTCCGCTGCGTGATATACGATTCCACGTCCGCGATTTCCGGAGTAGGATTGGCCCGCGCATGGTCCGCATCAAACCCCATGGGATACGACAGCGGCGTGCGGTACGGCAGGAGCCCCAGGCACCCGCACCGGATGATGAGGGTTTGGCATCCATTTGCCTTCAACCGCTCTGCAAGCGTGTTCACATCCTG
>JBHEKO010000639.1:0-3661 GCA_041859475.1 Candidatus Hydrogenedentales bacterium | reverse complement strand
ACTTGCGGAAGCGAGGCCGGCTTCGCATGCGGAGTCGCCTCTCTTCGGGCTCGCCGCACGGTCCGGCAGTGACAAGCACAATTCACGCGAATAACCGCAACGCACGGGAGCAATCGTCGTGATTGCCCGCTGGTTTTACCTGCCGCATCGCCGCATGTATCTCGCCGCTTTCCTGTTGGACTTCTCCGTGGCTATTGGTCTGACTGCCATGCCCTTCTTCATCTATCAGCGCCTCAATGGTGGGGTCGCGCTATCGGGAACCGTTGGGGCGGTCCAGATGGCCGTGTATGCGGCCGGTTGCTTTCTATCGGCCGGGTTCGTTTCACGGGCCCGAAATGCCCTGAGTTGGGCCTTGCTCGGTGTGGGCATCTACGCCCTGCTCTTCGCCTTGGCGCCATGGGCCAGCAGTCCCGCCATATGCATCGTGACCGCGTCCCTCCCCTTTATGGGTCTGGCCTTGGCGTGGCCCGCAATGCAGTCGTGGTTGGGGCGCGAACCAGACCCGATGGAACGCGCCCGGCATATTGCCGGTTTCAACACTGCCACAGCCTTTGGCTTCACCTTCAGCCCACTCCTTGCAGGCCCGCTATACGACAAGGATTACCGCCTTCCATTCGTCGCGCTCGTCGCGCTCGGAACTGCCGTCCTGTTCCTCATCGTGTCGCTTTCACGAACAACAACGCAAACGGGGCCCAGACAGAGGGAAGACGAAGGCGCAACCGAAACCGAGCCTACCGGAATCAGCACGGGCCTTTTATACGCCTCTTGGGCAGCCACTTTCACCGCAAACGGGCTTTTTGCCGCAATGCGGTCGGTTTATCCAATGCGCGTAGAGGAGCTTGCCTCCAGCCGGTCGCTCACTCTTTTCCGCGATTTCCGCCCCGCATTGCTTGACGCCGTCGGCCCAGCCACGGCCTACTCCTGGCTGGCCTTTCTCCTGTCCCTTGCCACCGTAGTGTGCTTCGCTATCTTTGGACGGACTCGCGCGTGGCGGGGACGTTTTTCGATCCTCGTCGTTAGCCAACTCGCCGCCGCCGCATCGTTCCTGTTGTTGAGCCAGGCCCGAAGCCTCGCCGCGATGGTCCTGTGTTTTGTCGTCGTCGGAGCCAACTTTGGCGTGTGCTTCTTCGCGAGCCTATACTACAGCCTCCTTCATGCCGAGACGCGGCACCGTCGCGCTGCGATAAACGAGGGAGTCTTGGGCGCGGGCGGATTTGTCGGCGGCATTGGGCTGGGGTATGCCGCGGGGAATGTGGGGATAACCGTGGCGTTCCAATGCACGCCCCTCGTTGTTCTACTCGCCATTGCCGTGCAGCTTCTCCTGCTGCGAATCTCCGGTTTCTCGCGCACAGCCGGCCGCACGGAAGCGAGCAACGCGTCATCATCGTAACGCTTGGATTGAGTGGCCGGCAAAACCGGGAATTGCCAAGCAGCTTTGTCCGCAAACGCCGTCGTTGCTCGTTGAACAGCGATAGCTAAGCCGGTCATCACCCTCTTTCAGGTGACAAGACCACATCATCCTGCTTCGGTTTATCCCGAAAACGCTTCCGGTAATCGCTTGGGGTCATGCCCCGCATCTTGTGAAACACCCTTACAAAATGTGGTGCGTCGGCATATCCCAAGCTGAATGCTACTTCCGTTACCGATTGTTCGGCGTGCAACAGCAGCCAGCAAGCATGTTGGATTCGCCGTTGCTGAAAATACTGCAAGGGGCTTCGCCCCACAGACTCGCAGAACTGCCGCACAAATGACGTCACGGACAGTCCGCAACTCTGTGCCAGCTCGGAAGCACGAAAGGGCTCGCCTGTTGCGGCTGCACGTTCGATTAGTCGCAACGCTTCGAGGACTTCCTGCCTCATCCCTCCCCCAGTTCCTTCCATCTCCGTTTCCGCATAGGAGCGCCCCAAAGTAATCATCAACTTCCCCATGCACCGCTTGAGATAGGGCAACGACGGTGAGGAGCGCTCCAGTTCCAGCACCATCGCCCGCAAATCCTCAAACGCGAGGGTCAAGTTCTGCTCAGTCAGCTTGAAGTGCTGCACCGGAAGATCGGCCGTCGTCCCCGGCGGCCCCTGTGCCAAGAAGAGCGGAAGGACGCCAGGCTCAGACCACAATTCCTTCGCCTCGTGCACCAGCCATTCGGCCAAGTAAACGCACTCCATTCGATGAATACCGTCGATTTGAGACCATGCATGCGTTTGGCCGGGCGCGCTGATCACCACATCGCCCCTGGAGAGAGACGCCACATAGAGCGGCGTGCGATGCAACGCGGTACCCCCGAGTATCAGAAAGATCTCAAAGTGCTGGTGGTCGTGCGGACATATCTCGCGTTGTACCTCCGGCGGACCCACTTCGGTCCCGCATCGATAAGCCGGATCTTCATAGGATGGAGGGACTCCACCGTCTAGCCGTGCAAACGCATGCGACATGACGCGTATCGGCACGCGTACGGTCAAATGGTGTCTTTCCTGCGTGATGGTCCGTTCTGCTATGAGCACATGCGGTTGACTCATTTCGGCAATGCCACCTAAGACCTCATTCATTCAAACAAGCGGCCCAAAACCTTCAAGCACTCCAAGCCTTCTTCCTGTAACATTATATCAACTGCCCCGAAAGGGCAACGTGACCGTGGCGAGCTTCATGACTTCGTGCTCATTCGGGCGGTCTCCGCCAAGCCTGCGAGGCAGAGTACTGCGCAGAAACTGAAGTAAAACAAGGCATTTTCTCCAATTTGGTCGCGCGTCTTCGCGCACGATCGACGCGGAAGTGAATGCTGCAAAGCGGCCGTTCTCCCTTTGAGACAGTAGACTCATGTCGATACCTTTGGCTGCAGGGCTGGATTTCCCGAATTAATCAAGAGGAGTTTACCGTTGCCAGGAATCACGAAGATTGTGCTCGTGGCCGTTTGCATCGTCTTGCCAATCGAGTTGGCTGCGCAAGACAACCTAATCCAAAAGCCAACTATTGGGAAGACCTATGGGCACATTGCCACCGCACTCGCAGGTCAATACACGGTCGTGCTGAGACCCGACAAAGACGAGGCTGACTGGTGGGCCGGCGCCCCTTCCGTCGTTCGAGACGACAGTGGGACTTTTTGGATGGCGTGCCGCATGCGAACGCCGGACTCGCCTCGAGGTCTCCGGGGATACGAAATTCGCATTCTAAGCAGCAAAGACGGGGAACATTTCGAAGTTGTCCATCGTATCGCACGCGAAGATGTGCCGATTCCGGGATTTGAGCGTCCTGCGCTCCTGCGTGACCCGAAGTCCGGGCAATTCAAGCTATACGCATGCGGCCCATGGCAAAGCGGACCCTGGTGCATTGTCAAATTCGACGATGCCTCAACCCCAGCCGAATTTGTTGCCAACACTGCCAAGCCGGTGATTGTGCCTATGCCAAAAGCCAATGAACGAGACGTGCCCCCCACGGAGTACAAGGACCCTGTCATTGTCTATTCGGACGGGGCCTATCACGGTTATGTCATCGGCTACATTCGCCAAAACGAACGCATATTTCACTTTCGCAGCAACGACGGCGAGAAATGGGAACCCGTTGGAAATCCCTACGAGCCCATAATGCCACTCAGCGGCTGGCACGATTTCTTTGTGCGCCCAGCGTGTATCGTTCCAAATGGCGCAGGGTATCTGTTTGTTTACGAGGG
>JBHEKO010000573.1:0-4435 GCA_041859475.1 Candidatus Hydrogenedentales bacterium | reverse complement strand
CGCCCTGATCGGTGAATTCCATTTTGGCGCATTGGATCGCGGCATGTTCCACACGGGCCTCGTCGCCACGCGTAACCAGAAGGAACGCGCGGCGGCTTACGAGCGCTACGTGAACAGCGTCCTCGACAATCCCTCGTTCGTGGGCTGCCACTGGTTCCAATACGTCGATGAACCCATCACGGGCCGTACGTACGACGGCGAAAACTACAACATCGGCTTCCTCACCGTCACCGATACGCCGTATCCGGAAATGGTCCGTGCCGCGCGCCAGGTGCATAAGGGGATGTACGAGCGGCGGTTTGGCAAATAAGAGACATTCGGGTAATACCGGGCGCCAACGAGTCTGCACGGGGAGAACGAGTGTGGTTTTGCGTTTACTTGTACCTATCGTGATTGGGGCGGTCGCTGCTGTTGCGCAGGAGAAGCCCATCGAGAGCTTCGACGGCCCTGCGTTGCCGTCGACGTTGACGCAAAACCACGTTGAGGCATCCATTGCGCGACACGAGGGCGGGCGCGTTCTGGAGGTGCGATTCAAGATGGGCGATTGGCCCAATGTCACTTTCGCGCCAAATGAGGGCCCATGGGACTGGAGCGAGGCCGAGGGTCTCGCGGTGGATGTGTACAACCCCGAGGCAGGTCCGGTAGAGGTGTCCGTGCGCGTAGACAACCCGGGCGCCGACAAGGGCGAATTCGTCACCGTTGACGGCGTAGCCACGCCAAACGAATGGACCACGCTTCGCGTGATGTTCCGCCCCACCGATGCGGGGCCCTTCTGGGGTATGCGCGGCATCCCGGTCGTCGGGCCGTTGGGCGTGGGTAAGAACATAGATGCCTCGAAGATCGTGGCCTACCAGATCTTCCTGCCCGAACCCAAGACGGAGCATACGCTGCTCATCGATAACATCCGGCTCTATGGAACGTCCTTGCTCAAAGGACCCGTAATCCCGTTTCCTTTCGTGGACCGCTTCGGCCAATTCCGGCATGCCGACTGGCCAGGCAAAATCGAAGACGAGCGCGACCTCGCAAAGAACGGAGAGCATGAATCCAATGAATGGAACCGCCGCCCCTTGCTTAAGCGGCGGGATCGATATGGCGGATGGGCTGGCGGACCCCAACGAAGAGCCACCGGCTGGTTCCGCACCGACGTCCTGGACGGGAAATGGTGGCTGGTCACGCCCGAAGGCCATTTGTTCTTTTCGGCAGGTATGGACTGCGTCATCACGGGGGAACAGACGTTTGTCGAGCAGCGCTCCGACTGGTTCGAATGGCTCCCCGCGCAAGATGATCGTGTCTACGGTTCCTGTTACGAGCGCGTCGACGGTGCGCACAGCATGGCTACAACCGTAGGGGGAAGAGGGCTCACGTTCAATTTCTATCGCGCCAATCTCATCCGAAAGTATGGCGAGGATTGGAACGTGAGGTGGCGCGACGCCGCGTACGCACGGCTCCGCTTCTGGGGGTTCAACACCGTCGGCAACTGGTCGCAACAGGACGTGCTGAAAGACAGCCCCATGCCGTTTACCGTCTCGGTGGGCGTTCACGGCGACCTCCGCCGAATCGAAGGCGGCGGCGGATATTGGTCGAAGGTGGTCGATGTCTATGCGCCGTTGTTCGCCGAGACAGTCGAGAGCAGCATTGAGCCCGCGGTGAAGCCGTGGGCTACGAATCCGCTGTGCATCGGTTACTTCGTGGATAACGAGATCTCATGGGATGCCATCGAAGTGGGCACTCTGGCAAGTCCTCCGGATCAGCCGTGCCGCGTCGCGCATGTCGAAATGCTCAAACAGAAGTACGGCAACATTGCCTCGCTGAACAAGGCGTGGGAGACAACCGCTGCCGATTGGGATTCGCTGCGCGTCCCCGCCCAGCGTACTCCCTCGTGTAAGGAAGACCTCGATAGGTATCTGTACGCATTTGCACATCGGTACTTCGAAATCACCAACACCGCGTTAAAGAAGTTCGCGCCGAATCAGCTCTACCTGGGCTGCCGCTTTTGTGTCATGCCCGAACAGGCCGTACGCGCCTGTGCAGACGTGGCCGATGTCGTGAGCTTTGATCTCTATTACCGCGAGATTACCCCTGACGCATATATCAGCCTGGGCAAGCCGCTTATAATCGGCGAGTTCCATTTCGGCGCGCTCGACCGCGGCATGTTCCACACCGGTCTCGTCGATACGGTCAGCCAAGAGGACCGCGCTGCGTCTTTCAGCCGGTACGTCAACAGCGTGCTCAAGAATCCGTCGTTTGTGGGCTGCCACTGGTTTCAGTATGTCGATGACCCGCTCACCGGACGCTGGTACGATGGCGAGAACTACAACATCGGATTTGTTACCGTGGTTGATGAACCCTATCCCGAAATGGTCGACGCGGCCCGCAAGGTCTTCGACGGAATGTACGAGCGCCGCTTTGAGCTCCACAAGTATGCAAGCCGCCGAAAATGGGTTGTAAGCTGGGAAATGATAGGAGGTTTCTTGGCTGGAGTCGCGCTGTCTATTCTCGTGGCGGCGGTCCTGGACATTACTAAGCAGGGCAAGAAAGCGAAAAGGGCCTCTGCGGTATCCAAGCAAGAACCCCCGGAATGACTTCCCTTCACCATATCCGGTGACGGTGACGCTTGGTGCGAGTGTCCTCGCACGGCCTTATTGCGAGCACTTTGGCGCAGAGAGAATCGAACGCCAAGCTCTAGGCGATATTCTCCTTCGCTTACTTCGCCCCCGGCTCCAGCACGTGAACGCTCTGCCCTGCGAGCGTCTGCGTGAGCGCGCCGCCCGTCACGGTCGCGGTAACATCCGGGCCGTCGCTGTAGGTCACGCCATTTAGCGACTCCAAACCGGCTATCGTGTAGGTTAATGGTTCGCGCCATTCATTGACGACGATGAACGACACCTTGTCGCCGACCTGCTTGGGCACGACACGCACGGTGCGGTCCTGCGATCCCCAGGTTTCCGCCGTCGTTACTTGAATCGGCAACGCCGCTTCGCGCGCGGACAGCAGCGGCTGGCGGTCGGCAAGCTCGCGCACGAGCTTCAGGAGATCCGACCACAATTCCGAATCGACTTCGATGTAGGCGGAGCCCCAGTACAGAATTCCGCGAGCGCCGTTAGCGATGGCGTTGTAGGCCATAAAGCGCGATTCGTTGAACGTGGGCCTGCGAAACTGGTCGCGCTTCGCATCGTCTTTCGTCTCGTTGAGGTCTGCCCACCCGAATCCCTGCAATACCATCCACGTAGGTTTGCCGGGTGCCGCGTCTTGCATGCGGAGCGTATACGCGCCAACCGACGTAACGGTCACGTCCTGGATATCCGAGTGCCCGCCGACCCGCGCGGGAACGGGATAGATGTCGCACCCCACGATATCGGCCCCGAGGTTGAATTCGGCGAGTTGTTTAATTGTGTTGCGCGGCGCGTGGTTCATCCAGACTGGATGTTTGGTGTCGATTTGGCGGAGCAGCTTGTAGCCATCGATCATTCCGCCAGCCATCTTCGTGGCGCGCTCGGGGGCGTTCGAGAGGTTCAACCCGGGGTTGGGTTGCGTCTTGCCCAGGGCGGTCCAGATGGCGTCCGCGGCCTGCTCGGCCTCCGCGTATTTCCCCGCGTGGTAAAACTGTCCGGCACGGTCGTGATCGACGACCAGCTTCTTCTGCAGCTCGGCGTCCGTGAGGGCGTCGATGAGCTTCTTCTGTTCGGATCGCTCGGCGCCCATGCGCCACCGGTTTGCGCCATACCACACGTTCCACAACGCTTCGTCGGGCACTTCCCACACCAGCATCGCGGGGTGACCGCCGAAGTCCGTCACCAGCTTGCGGAGTTGTTGCTCGCGCTCGGCCCGGCTGTCGCTGAAGTCGATGGCTCCGCCTGTGTTGATCCAGGCCCACACGCCCTTCGCCTGAAGGGCGTCTAGTTCTTTGGCATCCGCTGACGCATGCACGAGGTTGAAGCCCGCGGCAGCCGCGCGATCCAATTCGGCTTCGCCTTTGGGCATGCCATAAAGTCCAAGGATGAACGTGCGCTTGCCGTCCACTTCCGCCATGCGGTCGTCCTGAATCTGCATCGACGCCGCGTGCGAAACCGCGGCCATCGAAAATCCCAAAACCGTCGCGACGGTTAGCGAAAAGAACGTGTTCATCCTCAGCATGGATCGTACTCCCTTGATTGACCGGCTCCGCGCATGCGCAATTAAGCGCCCTGAGACTAACTCTACCCGGCCACTCGATCAAGGTCAGCACGGGAAAGGCGTGGAAGCGTGCAATTGCCCAGCACATGGGGATCGGGCAAGACACATACACCCCGTGTTGGTAGGGACGTTTCGCCGAAACGTCCGAGGGTTGCCGAAGGCTGCGGTGTGAGGCGAAGAGGATTTGTGTTGGTAGGGACGTTTCGCCGAAACGTCCGAGGGTTGCCGAAGGCTGCGGTGTAAAGTGAAGAGGTGGTTTCGG
>JBHEKO010000261.1:0-3308 GCA_041859475.1 Candidatus Hydrogenedentales bacterium | reverse complement strand
ACGTGCAGCGAGTTGGGGCGTTGCTTGCTTCCCGACGATAGCCCGATGAGTTCTTCCCGCGCATGTTCAACGTCGTTGAAGCCGAGTCGGGCCAGTCCGGCTTTGCCCGCCTCGCCGTCGGAATGCGGATTCAGCAGATCGGTAACCCACCGGTTTCCCGAACCCTCGGTCGCCAGGAACTGATCGAGAATAGCCCGCGTCTCCGTGGCCCGATCCTGGTAATCCGCCTTGAACGACGCGCCGGACGCGTACCCAAGTTTGCGCGCGAACGCGTCCAGTTCCGCCGGGTCGTCCGGCAGCGCATGAAGCTGCTGGCTTCCCTCGATCTGCAGCCGGTGCTCTACCTGCCGCATAAACGTGTAGTTGCTGATCAACGCGGTCGCATCGAACGGTTTCAGCAAGGCGTATTGTTCAAGCGCGCGAATCGCTTCCAACGTCCTTCGCGTCCGAAGTTCGGGAAAGCGCCCGCCGTTCAGTAGTTGCAGAATCTGCACTGTGAACTCCACGTCGCGTATTCCGCCACGGCCAAGCTTCACCTCGGTGTCGGTCTGCCCACGGCTCCGCACCTGCGCTTCCATTTGCTGTTTGATCGACCGGATGTCTTCCAGCGTCTCGTCGTCGAAGTACTTCGGGAATACAAAGGGCCGCGTCCGCTCGATGAACGACTCTCCCAGGGCGAGGTCGCCCGCGACGGGCCGCGTCTTGATCAAGGCTTGCCGTTCCCACGCGTGTCCCTCGGTCTCGTAGTAGTGAATCGCGCTGTCCACATCCGTCGCCAACGGACCCATCCGCCCGTGCGGACGCAACCGCATGTCGATGCGGAAGATGCTCCCTTCCGCCGTCAATTCCGACACGGACTTGATGACCCGTTCGCCGAACTTGTGGAAGAATTCCGCGTTTGAGACCGAGCCGGAACGTCCCCCGCTCGTCTCGCCATCCGCTGCGTACAGGAACACCAGATCGATATCCGAACTGAAATTCAGCTCGCGCCCGCCCAGCTTGCCCATGCCGAGAATCACAAAGGCCGATTCGGCATCCGTCTCGTGGATGCGCGGCCTGCCATATCGCGGCTCAAGCTCCACGTATGCTCCGGCCATCGCCACTTCGAGCGCCGCGTCCGCGAGGTTGGACAGGTCTTCGGTCAACTCCGCCAACGGCACATGCGCGAAGATGTCGCGGGACGCAATCCGCAAGATTTCCCGGCGCTTGAACCGCCGCATGCTCTGTGCGCGCGCGTCGTGCGTGTCGAAGGTCAAGACTTGCCGGCGCATGTCTTCAATCATGGATTCGCGGGACGGCGTTTGGTGCAGGTCCCCTTCTTCCCAGACCCACAGGAGATACTCGGGATTCCGGCAGACAATATCGGTCAGGAAATGGCTCTGGCTCAGCACCGTCACGAGAAGCCGCGTAAAGTGCAACGCCGCGCCCATCAGGTCGAGGATAGCCCCTGGGGTAAACGACGCCTCCAGGAACCGCTCCAGCCGCGTGAGGGCCAAGGAAGGTTCGGGGCTTTCCCCAAGCGCGTGGGCCAAGTGTTCCGCAAGCCCTGGGCGTTCCCGTTCCAACAGGGCTTCCAGCGTGCGCGCCGACTGCTCCGGGCTGGCGAAGGCGATGTGCGCAAACTCCGGTCTCATGCGGTACCCCGCGCCGCGGTCCACGTCCGGGCTATGGATTCCGCAACCGATTCCAGCAGCATCTCCACGTTCTCCATGGCATAGTCCGAAGACATCGGCCCCGTGCACAGCGAGTATGCCGCCGTGACCCCTTCCGCATAGGCCGCCTCAAACCCCGGCCCCAAGGCTCCGGCAATGGCGATGCACGGCACGCCGAGGCCTTTTGCGATTCGCGCCACGCCCACCGGCGTCTTGCCCTTCGCGGTCTGCCCGTCCAAGCGTCCTTCGCCCGTAATGACGAGGTCCGCGCCTTCGATTCGATGCGCAAGATTGCAGGCCGCCGCGACAATTTCCACGCCGGGCTGCAACTGCGCCCCGGCAAATGCCACCAGCCCCGCGCCGAGACCGCCTGCCGCTCCGCCGCCCGGCAATGCGTCCACGCGAATGCCCAACTGCGCGGCTACAATGTCCGCAAAATGCCGTAGCGCAGCGTCCAATTCGCGGGCCATTTCAGGCGTCGCGCCCTTCTGGGGTCCGTATACAAACGAGGCCCCCTCGGGCCCGCACAGTGGATTCGTTACGTCGCAGGCCACGAGGATCTCGCACGCGTCGAGGCCCCGATGCCTTCGTGTCGCATCGATGCGCACAAGACTTGCCAATGCGGCTCCGCCAGGCCCCAATTCGTTCCCATCCGAAGCAAGGAGCGAATACCCCAGTGCTTGCGCCATCCCTGCGCCCGCGTCGTTGGTGGCGCTACCCCCGATCCCTACGATGATTCGCGCGACTCCCTTGTCCAACGCGCCGGAAATTAATTCACCGGTACCGCGCGTCGTGGCAACGCGCGGGTTGCGTTGCACGGGGGCTACCAATTCGAGGCCTGACGCCGCGGCCATTTCGATGACCGCCGTCGAGCCGTCGCCCAGAAGCCCGTACACCGCTTGCACGGGATCGCCCAACGGCCCTGTCACTTCAAGGTCGATGGCCGTTCCGCCCGTGGCCGACACCAGCGAGTCAACGGTCCCCTCGCCGCCATCCGCCATGGGGACGATTTCAAGAACGGCATGAGGCAAGGCGCGGCTCAATCCGCGGGCAATGGCTTTCGCCACGACGGATGCTGGGGCGCATTCCTTAAACGAATCTGGCGCGATGACAAAGCGCATGGCATTCCGTTTCTATTCGATGGGTGGTTGCTTCGGAGTCTGCAACGATACAAGGATGCCGCCGCCAAAGTAAATGAGTGTGCTGGCCCGGCGGTGAATTCGAGGGCGCGAGCTGCTTTGCTTTTCTCCCATTGGCCTCCTGGACTCACCCCTTCGATGCTTCCGGCCCTTCGGTTCTTTTTTGACCATTTCATAGGTCACCGCGACAAGACCCAATAAACACCGATGAGTTATGCAGAGTTCGCCCTGGATGACACGCGTGGATCATCAGCAAAACCGGCCCGGTCACCAGAGGCCGGCCTTCTCCATGGCCGCGCGCCGTTCGGAATTGAACAGATCCCATCCTGAATCGCCATGTGCAAAAATGGACGTGTACGAGTCTGTGCGCTCTTCTCGCGCGTTCAAAATTGTCGGCAATGCGGCAACGGCTCTCCGCAACAATTGCTTGATAAAATCCGCGATTTCTGTGTATGCTCACGCTCATGATCAGCGAATTTCCCCTTCGTAACCGTGTGAAAGAGCTTCGCGAACGCGT
>JBHEKO010000225.1:0-4789 GCA_041859475.1 Candidatus Hydrogenedentales bacterium | reverse complement strand
TCTAGGCGGCGGAATCGGAGCCTGGATTTCCGGGGGCCTCACCTCGGGCGGGACAGGCTCGGCCTTGCGATTGGTCCGGCACGAGCACGTCGAAATAAACACCGCGCAGAAGAGTGCACATGCGATCACAAAGGGGCGGTGGTTGGACGAAGCGGTCACGATCCCTCCAAGGCGCGCCGCAAGTTGCCGCGTGCATTCTGGAGACGTTCGGCCGCGGGCTCTCGCTCAAGGGCCAAGCGCGTCATGAGCACGGCCACCGCGATATCGTTATTGGCCTCCTCCAAACGGCGGGCAGCCAAGTCTTCGCCCAATCCCGTGAGCGCGGCGACGATACGTGCGGCCCGGCGCAGCAGCTTCGAGTTTGCCGCCCGCATCCGCACCATGCGCCCTTCGTACACATACCCCGCCAACGCCATGGCCCCGGTCGATATCATGTTCAGGACCATCTTCGTAGCCGTACCCGCCTTCAGTCGCGTTGACCCCGCGACCACCTCGTGCCCCGTGTCGATGGCAATCACGCAATCAGCCCCGTCGTTCACGCGTGGATTGCAGCACAGCAAGACCGTACGTGCCCCGCATGCCGCGGCATAGCGCAGCCCGGACTTCACGTAGGGCGTCGTGCCCGACGCGGCGATTCCCACCACGACGTCGTTGGTTCCAAGCGGCGGATGAATCATGGTCAGGTCCGTGCGCGCGACGCACTCGTCGTCTTCCGCGCCCTCCACACTGTCGCGCAACGCGCGTTCGCCGCCTGCCATGATGCCGACGACACGTTCCGGCGGAACGCCGAATGTGGGGGGGCATTCGGAGGCATCGAGCACGCCCAAGCGGCCGCTCGTGCCCGCGCCGGTGTAGATGATCCGCCCGCCCGCCGCGATGGCGTCCGCGGCAAAGGCTATGGCCTTGGCGATGGCGTCTCCACTTCGCTTCACCGCGCCCGCAACCGAGGCGTCGGCCTCGTTCATGCGCTCCAAAATCTCGCGGGCGGTCAGACAATCGATAGGAGTTGCGTCCGGCGCATAGCCTTCCGTCGGCGGTAGCAGATCGACGGTTCCGCCTTCTGCCGCCGCTTCGGCGACCGGAAGATGGGCAGGCAACGTCTCCGCGAAAACCAGTTCCGCCACGGCGCGATGACCGCGCAGCGCCGCCAGCACAGGCCGCGCCGTCGTCTCGGGCCGCAACAACGCGCGCTCGAACATCGCCCGGTAGCGCGCCGAATGCTCGAAAAGCCCTCCTCCGAGGTGAATCGGCGTGCCGGGCGGCAAGCGCAACTGGGTAAGCGCCGATGCGGCCTGTCCCGCAAGCAGCGCTGCTTGGCTCTCGAGACACTTCAACGCAAAGTCGTCGCCATTGTTCGCGAATTCGAGGATTGTCGACGCAAGCTGTGCAACCTCTTCCTTCGTGGCGCGGTGCGACCAGGCGACAAAATCTTCGAAGACATCGAGGCCCGCCGCCTTCGCCAACGCGTCGGCCAGCCGGGCACGCGTCTGCAGCACATCCAGCGCGTGCATCAATCCACGCAACGCCGTCAACGCAATCTGATAGCCGCTGCCGTCGTCGCCCAGCAGAGTCCCTTTGCCGCCCACGATGAGCGCCTGCCCCGCTGCGTTTTGCGCCACGACGCTCGACCCCGTGCCCGCAATCACCACCACGCCGGGTTCCGCGCCCGCGTTCGCGAACAAGAGTGGATACAGGTCGTTTGTCACCACGACGCGCCGCGCATTCAATGCGTTGGCCAGGCCGCGCGCCATTGCCTCGCGCTGGCGGCCCGCGCCCGATATGCCCGCCGCCACGAGCAGGGACATGTTCTCAAGCCCCTGTAAACAGCGCAGGCACAACGTCGTGATGTCGCGAACGCTCGTATCCAACCCGCACACAAAAGGATTGGAGGGACCGCCGGTCTCTTCCGACACCAGCGTCCGCCGGTTGTCGTAAAGCCCCACGCGGGTCTTCGTTGCCCCGCCATCAATCGCAAGTATGAGATCCATCCCTAGCATCAGGCCGCTCCATCCACGGTAAGTTCAGGACAATACGTGATCACCGCGCCACGCCGCACGCCGTTGGTTTCGCTCAGGTCTTTGAGCAGGTACGCGCTGGGGTTCGCCGTGCGCGCCAAGGTCTCGCGGCTCACGCTGACGAGTCCGCACCGCTGCGAGTAACCCGCGGCCCACTCAAACCCGTCGAGCAAGGGCCCGTACAAGAAGCCGGTCACGTCGCACCCCTCCGCGATCGCCCGGTGCGCCTGCACCACGTGTTCCAGCAGGAACCTGCTTCGCGCCGATTCGTCGTTCGTCGCTAACCCGCTACCTGTTATGAGTATGGGGCGCTTGTATCGCCGCAGCTCGCGCACAAGACGCAGCAGTCCCTCAGGAAACGTCTCGACAGCGTGTTCTTCGATACGCCGAAACCGGCGCAACGGTCGCCACGCGGCAAACCGGACAGGCGCGATGCCCGTGTACGACAATGAAATAAACGTGTAGCCGGAGTCCTTCAACAACTCCTGAAACGCGTGATTGCAGAACGATTCCTCTGCGCCGGCCGCGCGCGCGTCCCACGAACTCCACGCGTTTGCCACGTCGAAAAGGCGACCGCGCACCGATACCCCAATTTCCACGTCCGTGCGAATTGACCGAATGCACGCCGCAGCCTGCTCGTGCGCCCGCGCCATGCGAGCCAGTACCTTTGTCGCCAAGTTGCTGCGGCGAACTTGCGGCGGCCACACGCCGTCGACGTACGCCATTTGCACGTACTGGACGGGCGTCATCAACGGGATCCAACGAAGGCACAACGGCGCAAGCTTCTCCGCGACGCGCGTTGCATACCGCGCAAACGACTCCCCCGCATCGTCGCACAGCCAACCGCCTCGATCGGCCAGCCACTTCGGCAAGGCCGTATTCCACAGCGCGCACACCGGCTCGATGTGTCTACGCTTCATCGCTTTGGCGACGTCCCGGTAGTGGGCAACAGCCGCATCGTCGTATTCGCCCGGCTTCGGTTCCACGCGGCTCCATTCGACGTTGAACAGGACGGCGTTCATCGAGAGACTCTTCGCCAGGTTGAGATCCTCTTCGTAGCGTTCGTAATGGCCCGCGGCGATTTGCGACGTGCTCTTGTCCGCGATGCGGCCCGGCCGCTGCTCCCACGCCCACCAATCGGAGGCATAATTCGCGCCTTCGATTGCATGGCCGGGAAGCGTCGCGCCCCACATAAAACCTTGCGGAAACTGAATCACGGTTCTCCCTCGCTGCGTGCCGTGTATCCGGCATCGCGCGCATGGTAGCATGACCACGCCCCGGCACAAAGAAATGGCGCAGTACAGACCGGCGGGCGGATGTTTCGTCTGCCTCTTGCTTGTCTTCCGTATGCGCAGCGTTTGAAAAGGAGACTATGAACAACCGCGACGTCGCTACGCTGCTCGCGCTGTGCCATGTCTCCGGCGTCGGAAACGCCACGGCGCGCCGGGCGGTGCTCGCGGCCCATCACCTCGGTGTATCCGTATTTCAACTCACGCGCATGGAACCGAAGAAGCTGTTGGAAAAGCTGCCCATCGGCGACAACGACACGCTGGCCGCCTCGCTACAACGGGTTGGCGTCTCCATGATTGATCGCTATGACGCAATGACACAGCGGTTCATTTCCGCGGGCGGACGCGTGTTTCTGCTGACGGATTCCGACTATCCCCTGCGGCTTTCCAAGCATCTCGGCAAAGACGCCCCGGCCTTTCTATTCTGCTTCGGCGATGTCTCTCTCCTCGATGCCCCGGCCGCTGCCGTGGTCGGCGCGAGAAAGGTGTCGTCCCACGGCGCAATCGTCGCCGCGCAATGTGCCCGCACCTTCGGCGAAGCGCGCATCCCCGTCGTCAGCGGCGGCGCGGAAGGCGTCGATACTATCGCCCACAACGAGTCTGCCCAAGCCGGCGGAAAGACGGTCATGGTCCTGCCGATGGGCATGCTGAATTACCCCGCGCCTACCGTCGCCGATCTACTGGAGCGCGGCGTCCTCACGCTGGTGAGCCAATTCCCCTTGTCCTCGCCGTGGCAAACGGTCAATGCCGTAACCCGCAACGCCACGATCAGCGCCTTTGCCGACATGGTCTGCGTAATCGAGCCGCGCAAAGCCGGTGGAAGCGCCCGTGCGGGACGCTGCGGCCTTGCGCAAGGCAAGCCGGTCCTCGTGCATCCCGGCGACGACGACGGCGGAATGGGGGAGACCCTCTATCGGGAAGGCGCGTTGCCATTGGTCGAAGGGGACGCAATCGATCCGGCGCGCCTGCTGAAAATCATGAACGAGTCCCCGCGCACCACCCCTGCGCAAAGCGAACTCTTTTGAAAACCAAGAAGTTCCATCCACAGATGACACAGATGGCACAGATATGAGAGAATTGAAGCAAGATAATCAATGCCACGTATTGTGAGCGTGAGAGACTCGAGCGATTTCTTCTCCATTTGTTTTGCTCTGTATTCATCTGTGAAATCTGTGTCATCTGTGGATGAATCCTCGATTAGGAGTTGCCATGAAAGTCCACGATTTCGCATATCAAGTCGCCCTGCGCACCATTGAATTGCTGGAGCAGACCCAGCACTACAAGATCCCCGAAGCGGTCCGAAAGGACATCTGCGAGAAGATTCACAGCGAGGTCGATGCCATCCTCGCGAAGTCAAAATAGGGGGAGGCATCGCGGCCATTCGACGATCTTCCAGTGAGCGCAGTTGTATGGGGGGGCGCCAATGAAACGACTGTTTGTGAGTCTCCTAACGATGGCGGCATGTGTTAGCGCTGTCTGGGCAGG
>JBHEKO010000502.1:0-5635 GCA_041859475.1 Candidatus Hydrogenedentales bacterium | reverse complement strand
ATGGGCGCGAGCCAGAAACGTTTGCGCACACGCAAGAACGACCAAATCTCTTTCAAGGTTTCCATACGGACATGCTATCCCACACGCCTGGTTGACGACAATGTTTTTCCGTTCAGCAGTGCATTGGGTAGCATCTGCTTCGATAAAGCCGAGGCGCTACCGGCGCGCCGGCCGAGGCACTCTTCAGTACTGATTCTTGTAGCGTTCCAACTCGGCGGGTTGCTCGTCGGGACTCTCCCAATAGGTGGAGGCCGAGGGGTCCCATGTGCGCTTGAGGGGGTCGCTGCCGAACCAACCGTTGAGATAGCGCGCGGGCGTGATGAGACCGTAGAACACCAACGTCAACAAGACGCGGGTCATGACCCAGTTGAGTGCTTCCGCGAACCGCATCCACACGGCGAACACGGGGCCAAGCGTGCGCGGCGCAAGCAGCCCCAGGACAAAAAACACGATGCCCAGACCAAAGAACACGTAGGGCGTATGGGAAACCAGCCACCAGCGCAGCAGTCCGAATGCCGCGAATGCGGCGCCCATCATCACGCCGAACTTGCGCTGCTCCTTCCGGCTGGTTACGTCAACTCGTTTCATGGGCAGTCCACCTAGTCCAACTCATATTCGCGCTTCCATGCGTCCGTTTCGGGCCACGGGGGTTGTTGCCGTTTGTCGAGCAGGAACGAGCCGATGGCGAGGTAGTCCATGTTCGTGCGCATGAAGCACGCATAGGCTTCCCGGGGCGTACACACGATCGGCTCGCCGCGGACATTGAACGAGGTGTTGATGACTACAGGGCAACCCGTCTTGTCGCGAAAGCGCGCGATGAGATCGTAGTACAACGCGTTGTCTTCACGGTTAACGGTTTGAATGCGCGCGGAATTGTCCACGTGCGTAATGGCCGGCACCGTGGACCGCGCCACCTTGAGTTTGTCGAATCCCGTCGATGCCTGCTCGTCTTGAGGCAATTCGCGCAGGCGCGCGGAGGCCACGTCCGCGACCATCAGCATGTACGGGCTTTCGCGGTCGAGATCGAAGTAGTCGTTCACGGAGTCTTCCAGGATCGACGGGGCAAAGGGGCGGAACGATTCGCGAAACTTAATCTTGAGGTTGAGTACGGACTGCATCTCGCGCGAGCGCGCGTCGCCGAGAATGCTGCGTGCGCCCAAGGCGCGCGGTCCAAACTCCATGCGGCCCTGGAACCATCCGACGACCCGCTCGTGCGCGATCAGATCGGCGACGCGTTCCACAAGGGTCTCGCGCGTAAGGCATTCGTAGCGGATGTGCTCCTCGTCCAAGTACGAGCGGATCGCATCATCCGTGAATGACGGCCCCAGATAGGTTCCCTTCTGGCGCCGGCGATCCGGCGTCCGCGCATTGCCGAGAATCTGGTGCCACGCGAACAGGGCCGCGCCCAGCGCGTTTCCGGCATCGCCGGAGGATGGCTGAATCCAAATGTCGTCGAACGGGCCTTCGCGCAACAGGCGGCCATTGGCCACGCAATTGAGCGCGACGCCACCGGCGAGGGTGAGGTAGCGCGCGCCCGTTTCCCGATGCACGGTCTTCGCCATGCGCAGGAGAACTTCCTCCGTCACCACCTGAATCGACCGCGCAAGATCCATTTCGCGTTGCGTGATCTTGGTCTCGGGTTCTCTGCGTGGACCTCCGAACAATTGCGCGAACTGGGCATTGGTCATGCGTAGCCCGGCGCAGTAGTCGAAGTAGTCCATGTTGAGGCGATACGAACCGTCTTCTTTGATATCGATCAGCTTTTCCCGGATGAGTTCCGCGAATCGCGGTTCGCCATAGGGAGCCAGCCCCATCATCTTGTATTCGCCGCTGTTGACTTTGAACCCCGTGAAATACGTGAACGCGGAGTACAGTAGCCCCAGGGAGTGCGGAAAATTGATCTGCTTCAGGATCTCGACGCGATTTCCACGGCCCACGCCGTAGGTCGTCGTCGCCCACTCCCCCACTCCGTCCACGGTAATGATTGCCGCTTCTTCATAGGGGCTTGGATAGAACGCCGCGGCGGCGTGCGCCTGGTGGTGTGTCGTGAAGAGAATGCTGCCTTTGAATTTCAATTCGCGCCGGATGACGTCGCGTGTGAAGATCTTCTCTTTCAGCCATTCCGGCATCTTCGAGATAAACGAGCGTAGCCCGTAGGGAGCCGTGGCGATATACGTCATCAACAGGCGTTCGAATTTAACGAACGGCTTGTCGTAGAAGACGACGTGGTCCAGGCCTTCCGCGCCAATCCCTCCTTCATCGAGACAATACGCGACGGCATGCACCGGGAAAGACGGATCGTGCTTCTTGCGCGTAAAGCGTTCCTCTTGTACGGCAGCGATGATTTCGCCGTCGCGCACGAGGCACGCGGCGCTATCGTGATAGAAGGCCGAAATTCCAAGGATATTCATAACTACGATCCAGGTGACACGTCGCGGCGCATTCTAGTGGCTGGCGGACGCCGCCGCAAGCCGAACGCGGGATAGGCATCGCTACTTCTCGACGTGCGTCATGCCGCGCCCTCGCCAATCCATCGGCGCACGTGCAAGAATTTGGAACAGGGTCGTGGCGCTAATCCAGGCAAGAACCAGACCCGTCAACGGAGCAAGCCAGGGCGCGCCGCGGCGGATGCGGCTGATGATGCGTGCGCGCGCTTGCGACCGCGCAACGGAAACGTAGAAGGCCGCGGCAACAACTGCGTACAGCGTTGCCCCCACGAGGAAGCCGCCCGCGGCGTATTGCGTCAGAATCGCCGCGGCCGCGCAGGGCAGCGGGAGCACGAGGCAAAGCAGATTCAGCGCCAACTCGCTGAGGCTGTGGAGCGCGCTATTGTTGAAACACGTGCGCGTCTTGCGAATCCAGTGCTTCCGCATTTGCGCAAAGCCGTCGTACTGTCGCCAGCGCAACATACCGCGCGTCCACCCCACGGCGAGCGTCCCGCCCCACTGCTTGACGACGGCCGCGAGATAGGTGTCCTCCGGTTCGCGGCCCAGCAAGATGCTATGCCCGCCGCTCTCGAAATACGCGGCCTTGCGCACGAGCATGAAGGGGCCAACCCCCACGGGCCGCGCCCTGGGCTTCGACGTATCTTTCGGCGCGAGCATCAAGAACATGCTCCACTTGAGCGTCAGCAGAAGTTCTTCCATCAAGGAACCGTTGTCGATGTAGGGAACGATGGTCAGGAAATCGATTTTGTTGTCCGCGGCGTGCCGGACGGCGGATGCCAAGGCCTTTGGGTGATACACGACATCCGCGTCGGTCAACAACAGCCATTCCGACTTGGGATTCGCCATGCAGGCCGCCTGCCACACGGCGTTGGCCTTGCCTTGCCACCCCACCGGCAACTCGGGATCGTTCAGCACGCGAACGACAGGAAGTTCCGCGGCGAGGCGCTTGAGAATCTCTCCCGTGGAATCGGAGGAATGATCGTTGATGGCAATCGCCTCGAACGCAGGATAGTCCTGCGCGGCCACAGATCGCAGGGCCGTTTCAATCTTGCTCTCTTCGTTTCGCGCGGGGACAATCACAGTGACAAACGGCAACCCAGACTTGGATTCGTCCGGCGTGTCCTCTTCGCGCAGCTCGAAGAGATCCGCGAGGCGCTTATCGAACAGGGTCGTCCAGAACCAATACGTCACGTACATGTTCAGCCAAACGAGCAGGCCTACCCAATAGAGCCATCCCCATTGGAGGATTGCGGCAGCGGCCACAATGAACACGCCGAAGAGGCGCAAGCTCACGACGAAGAGGCGCGCCTTGGGCGGGACGTACAGGGGGTCGGCTATTGCCACTCGTTCGCGCGCGTGATTCTCCATGGATTCATTCACGCCGCGGTCGGCGTTGCCTTTATAGGCGGAGCGGGCAAGGTGAATGAAATGCCCAGCGGAACGGCGATCACAAGTGCGGCGACGCTATAGGCGATGGACGCCCCGAGCCGCCAATACATCAGGCAGGCAATCAACGGGCCCAAGGCGCGCACCAACGACTCCATCGACCGGAATACGCCCAACACGCGCCCCTGCTCGTGCTCGGCAGCATACAGCGATGCCAGCGCCGACATGCACGGGCGCACCTGGGCAGAACCCACGGACATGATGGTCAGTCCCGCGAACAGCATCCACGACGAATAGGCGCATCCAACCAAGATAAGACCGGGGATACACAAGGCCAAGCCTTGCATCCCCATGCGCCTTGGCCCAATCGCGTCGCTCTTTCGTCGCACATACCCTCCCTGCGTGATGACAAGCACGATCCCGATGTACAGCATCACCAAGGTTAAGCGCTTTGGCCCGTAGTCCAAGCGGTCGAAGGCTAGGAAGGTCAGCGAAAACTCCATCCCGGAGAAGGCCAGGATGTAGATGAAGTAGATGAGGTTCGTCTTTGAGACGCCGGGAGCCGAGTGTACCGCGAATAGCGCAAACGGATTGATGCGCCGTTGGGATGCCGGCGCGGCCGCGCCCGAGAGGGGGCGCGTCTCGCGCAGAAACACGGCCACGGCAACAAAGTTGGCCGCGGCAAGCAGCAACGCTCCCAACGCGCCGGACGAATACGGGTTGATGCCATAGGGGACCAAAGAGGGAAACATCTCCGCGAGGTTTATCGCGGATGCGAATCCGCCCACGGTGGGCCCCAGCATGAACCCCATCCCCACGGAGAAGCCCAGCATCGCCATTCCGCGCGAGCGCCGTGAATCCGGCGTCACGTCCGCGATGACGGCGCTGGCCGCCGCGATGTTTCCGCTCATCAAACCGCCCACGATGCGCGAGACGATCAGCATCGAAAAACTGCCCGCGAAGAACCACAGCAGATAGGAAAGCGCCATCCCGGCGGTCGATACCAGCAGGACGGGGCGTCTGCCATAGCGGTCCGAAAGGCTTCCGAAGTACGGCGCGCATACAAACTGGAGGATGGCGTAGAGAGAACCCAGCAGGCCACCGAACAGGACGATGTGCCCACGGCCGCCCACTCCGCCCATGGCGTCGCTCAACTGGTTCAACACGCCCACGACGGATCCCAATATCCCCGAGGTGCCCTCGAGGTCGAGGTAATACGTGAGCATGCTTGGATAGAGCGGAAAAATCAGCGACAAGCCCGCCATATCGAGCAATACAACAAGGTACGCAGTACGCGATGCGGCGCGTATCCCGCGTTCGTCAAGGGGGATGGGTGGGGAGGACATGGTACTCACTTCTTGTAGAACTCAGCCTGCATTTCAAGAGACAAGACGCTACAGCAACCGCCTCCGTCGTTCAACTTACGGGTTGCGGGTGGGTAATTGGGATTTTGGATCTTATGGTCACCCCTATCACCCATCATCCACCTGAGCGGCGAATCTCCGTCACATTGGCAGAATCTCGCCAAGCGCTTTGCGCAAGGGGGAGTGGCTTTGGCTTTCGCGTACGAAGCTCCACGCGCATACCCATTTGAAGAAGGCGCTTCCGGACTATCTCACAATCCACTCGCTTCAAACAGGTTGCGTTGATTGCCGGCGGTCTACGTGGTTGGCTTTCCGGGCAAGATGCCATCGCAGGCCCGGAAATCGAGCGCTCCCCTTTCATGAAGGCATGAGACTTGCTCTCCCTGTGCCCGCAAGGGAACGGGTGACTTTGTTGAAGGCGTCCGGTGATGAGTATCA
>JBHEKO010000110.1:0-7982 GCA_041859475.1 Candidatus Hydrogenedentales bacterium | reverse complement strand
CGCTGCCTTCTCCGCTTCCGGGCTAATGCTCAACTCGTCCGCCGCCTTGGTGGCGCTTTCCGTCGTACCTCGGACACCGCGCCCATTCGGCTGGATGATGTTGGCCGGCTCGGGGATTCCTGTAATTCCGAGTATGCCAGCCATAACGTGCTCTCCTTAGCAAATCGCTCTTACGTGGCATCCTTGCCAGTACTATTCTTATCGGCAGGAAATGGCTCAGGCTTTAGTGACCGCTCTTACAGATTGTGAAAAACTCTTCTCATGCTAATTGATTGACAGGAAAAGCTTTAAGTTCCCAATGCGCTTTCATTTTTCTCTTTTGTTGCCCGCAGTGTCTTCTGAAGACCGAGTAGATCCTCGTCGTTTGGCATAACCTGCAGGAGCCGTTCCAGGTATTCTTCGGCGTTCTCGAACTCTCCCCATCGAATAAAAAGCGTGACCCGTTGGCTTGCCATGTCCAGCAAGTAAAATCGTGCGGTCAGGTCGCCCGGGTCGATTTCGAGCGCTTTGATAAACTCCTCTTCCTGCTTTCCGCCGATCATGCCGCCGTACATCAGCTCGACTCCCAACAAGTCGTGTACCCGCGCTTCTCGCCGCCGCAAGACGGCATCTCGTAGAGCAGTGGCCACCTCTGAATCTGCGCCACCCGCGATAAGGCTAGGCATTTCAGCCACATAGAAGGGGCGAAGGGCCTTCAGGCTCTCGTCTACCGTCTGCTCGAACATCAGCTTCGGTGCCGCAAACTCTGCCCACGGTCTGTCGTCGCCCATGGAAGCGCCGCTCCGGCTGAACTGCGCCACTCCCTCTTTGTCTGTGAAATAGCAGGATAGAAGCTCAGGGATGTCCCCCAGGCCAACATCTTCTAATCCCTTCCACAGCAACGGGTTGCCCAGGCGCTCCTGTGCGCGGCGAAGGTCTACCTTCAGGGTTTGATTGGAGCCGATCAGGAAGAGGTCCGCATTTAGAAACCAGGCACAGTTCTCCGGAAACACCTCATTAAAGGTGTGCATCAGCGAACAAACCAAGTCCTTATTGAGGCTATGTAGCGGGATCCACTGGGAGACGATTCCTCCCGGTGTCAGCCTCGCCTTGCACAATTCGTAATACTCTTTCGTGTAGAACGTAGAGACGCCCGAGACGGCCAGCGGCATGGGCTCAAACGTAATCACGTCATACGTATTTTGTGTCGTCAACAGAAAATTGCGGCCATCATCAATGACGAAATTCACCTTGGGATTCTCGAAGACCCGGAAATTGTCCGCCGCAAACCACGGCGCAGCTTCCAGGACGTCCCTGGAAATCTCAACCGCATCGATACGGTCGAAATCCGACAGCGAAAGCGTCCCTGCCGTGATCCCCGAGCCGAAGCACATGAACAGGACCGTCTTCGGGTCGCGGTCGAACAGGAGCGGCAGCGCCCCCTGGAACCGGTTCATCTTCACGCCCTTTTCGATGGATTGCGTCGCTTGGACTCCGTTGATCCAGAGAATTCGGTCCGATTCGCCTGGATTGTCCTCCGGTTCGGTCACAACGACTGTGCCTTCCACTCCTTCTTGGTAGTGCAGGACGATGTGCTTCTCCGGAACGTAACGCTGGTTCAGCGATTGCCCGGCATCCATGGGCAACTTGAACCACAAAAGCGCAATCAAAGCGGAGGTGGCTGCCAGCGCAATGAACTTTCCCGCGATCTTCCGAGTCGGGCAGGCGAAGACCAAGAGCGCACCTATCGCGACCAAGAGCAGACCCAACAACAGCACGCCGTTGTGAACACCAAGGCGAGGCAGGATTAGATAGCCGCCGGCGACAGCTCCCAGGACGCCTCCAAAGGTGTTGACGCTGTACAGCCTTCCCACGTGGCGCCCCAATAGCGCCGGCGAAGAGGCCGCCGCGCGCACGGCAATCGGAAAGGTCATCCCAAATAGAAACGTCGGTGGGAAGAGGGCCATGAAGGATAGCGTGAAGTAGATTTGGACCATTCGCTCGAAATCGAATCTGGAAGCGGCCTGCAACTCGGCGTAACGCTGGGGCATGCCAGCGAACAGCACAAGAGTCATGAGGCACGCGCCTCCCGCCAACACCTCGATGATCCCGTAGAGCGACACCGGGTGCTTCGACCGGTCGGCGATCCCCGCGGCGACCAATCCTCCCGCGGCGATGCCGCACAAGAGCGAGGTCAGCATGGTCGTGTAGGCATAGGTGGTGCCTATGAACACGAGGGTCAGCATGCGAGTCCACATGACTTCCAGGGCCAAGGTGCAGAATCCCGAAATTGCGAATGCCAACAGGACGGATGCCAAGGCCCACCGTTCGCGCGCAGAAACAGCGGGAGAGCGGGGGACTTGCTCCGGAGAAGGCTCTTCTCGAACCGGAGCAGGCGGTCTCTTCACCGTTGCGAAGGCCAAGGCAATCAGGCCCACCGCTACGTTTCCGATCACGCCGATCAACGTGGCGCGTGTATAGCCCAACTGCTCGATGAAATAGAAGCCCGCCAGCGCGCAGCCCGCAACCGCGCCGAAGGTATTGACCGAATACAACATCCCGATGCGCCATCCGCGAAGAGCAGGGTTTGTGGTGACCGCCCGCGCCAACAGCGGTAACGTCGCCCCCATGAGCGTTGTCGGCGCGATGAGGAATGCGACGGACAACACGGCGCGAATCGCCACCCCTCCTTCCCGGGTGGACGCGAAATTGCGCAGCGCACCGGCGACGAAAGTCTCCACGGAGCCGATTCCAAGAATGAATGCGAGCGCCCACAATCCAATCACAATTTCCATGAGCCCGTAGAGAAGGAGCGGATTTCGAGAACGGTCCGCCAAGCGGCCCCCGAGTAGACTGCCCAACCCAAGGCCAAGGAAGAACACGGTCAATACGGTGCTCACGGCAAAGGATGTCGTGCCGAATAGAAGCACAAGCTTTCGAGTCCACACGACTTGATAGAGCAGACCGCACGCGCCCGATACGAGGAAAAAAAACAGCAGCAGCACAAACTGCCCCGTCCCTTCGCGCTTCATATGGAGAGATGAAACTGGAATTTGCATGGAATTCATAAAGTCTGGTCCGCCCCGTGTTGCTGAGCGCCGGATGCTATCCCACACCCTGCCGACGTGTCAAAAGTTATCGTTGTCCAACCCGCAAAATGCCGGTCTCGGCGACAGCCGATTGTGCTCTTAGCTCCTACACGGGAGATTTCCCTACTTGACTTCCTTCGATTTGTGGGTGAAAATGCCTATGGTGCCGTTTGCGCGGCGCTGCAGGCTGATTTGTAGGGTCGAGCGGAGGGGCTGCCTCCGTGTCGGACTCGCATGGGGTGTCTATTGAGATTTCGCGTTAGTGAAGTGATGGGCGTTTGGGCGTCTCGACGGTTGGGTCGGAGCGTGGGCAAAAGTGGGTTTTGCACGTCGCGTTTGAAGCGGATTGCGGCAGAAGGGGTATCCTCGACTTGCTTGCGGAGATCGCGGAGATGGTCGTGCGTGTTTGGTTTGTTAAAGGTCAATTGTTGACAATTTTATGCGTAAGTGCAATAATATCAATACCCATTCGTAGTATTTACATTGACAAGGGACTGGCATTTTGGTACAGTTAGGTTGCTTAAAATAAGGGGTAAGGAAGGTGGCTCAACTCGTTACCAGTCCTGGCGGAAGCAGCCCAAGCACCGGCGCAGCGGGCGCCTATGCGATGTTTGGGCAACGTCTCGTCGAACGCGGTGTCATATCCCAGAAGCAGCTCGACGAAGCTATTCACAAGCAACAGACTTCCATGGCTCAGAAGAAGCTGGGGGAGATTCTGGTCCGGCTCGGATACATCAGTAAGAGCCATATTTCCGAAGGATTGGCCGACCAGCTAGGGATTCCTATCGTCCGTCTTTCCGACCGGGAGATTCCCGAGCGTATCCGCAATTTGGTCAATCCCACCGTTGCAACGCTCTACAAAGTGCTCCCAATCGGAGAAGAAGGTAGTTCGCTGGTAATTGCCACGTCGGACCCCACGAACATCAATCAGATGGATAACTTGGAGCGCTTGCTTGACAGGCCCATCATTGCCCAATTGGCGACGCCGGAGGAAATCTCCGACGCGTTGAAGAAGTACTACGGACTCTCGGAAAAGACGGTTGAGTCCATGCTTTCGACAGTCAGCAGCGCCAGTACGATGAGCACGCTGAGCACGATGTCCAACGTGAGTTCCATGGCTTCTTCAATGAGCAGCATGGGCAGCAGCATGTCCGCGAGCGACATCAGTCTCAGTAGCATCAGCATGGACAGCGTGGATTTCGACGGCGATATGGGCGTCTCCAGCAGCACGCCCGGAGGCGACGACGAAGACGACAGCGACAGCCCGGTCGTTCGCTACATCAATCATCTCATCTTGGAAGCGTTTCGCCTGCGAGCAAGCGATATTCACGTGGAGCCCGGCAAGTTCGACGTCAAGGTCCGGTACCGCATCGACGGCGTGCTGCACCTGATGCCGCCACCGCCGAAGCGCGCGCAGAAATCCATTATCTCGCGACTCAAAATCATGTCGGGCATGGACATCTCCGAGAGACGCATCCCCCAAGACGGGCGCATCAAGCTGGCCCTCGCGGGCAAAATGGTAGACCTGCGCGTGAGTGCGCTGCCCGCCGTTCACGGCGAAAGCGTCGTCATGCGTATCTTGGACAAGAGCGGACTTCTGCTGGGATTGGGCCAACTTGGTTTCGCGCCCGAAGACCAGCGCCGTTGGGAAGAGCTCCTTGGCCAGGCCACGGGCGTGGTGTTGGTGACGGGCCCCACCGGTTCGGGCAAGACGACGACGCTCTACGCGTCGCTTCACCAGTTGAACCAACCCGATACCAAGCTTATCACCGTTGAAGATCCCGTCGAATACCAGCTCAACGGCATCAACCAAGTTCAGATCAACCACGATATCGGCTGGAACTTCGCACGCGCGCTCCGGTCCATTTTCCGCCAAGACCCCGACATCGTCATGGTCGGTGAAATCCGCGACCAGGAAACGGCCGAAATCGCCATCAAGGCCGCCTTGACCGGTCACTTGGTGTTTTCGACGTTGCACACCAACGACGCGCCGAGCGCGTTCATTCGTCTGATCGACGTTGGGATCAAGCCGTTCCTGGTGGCCTCCGGCGTACGCGCGGTGCTCGGCCAGCGCCTGGTCCGAACGATTTGCACCTCGTGCAAAGAACTCTACACGCCGCCCGACCTCGAAAAAGAGCGTCTGGGTTTGAAGATCGATTGGGGCAAGGTCGAAGTGTTTCACGGGCAAGGGTGCGACAACTGCAATCGCACGGGCTATTCCGGCCGCCTTGGCGTATACGAGTTGCTCATGACCACCGACGAAATTCGGGATATGATCATGAACAGCACCGCGGCCGGCACGCTGCGGCGCGCGGCCCGGATGGGCGGCATGACCACCATGCGCGAAGACGGGTGGCGGAAAGTCTTGAACGGGATTACCACGGTGGAAGAGGTGATTCGTGTGACTCAACCGGACGAACCGCTTGAGCGGCCTTCGGACGCGACTGCGTAGGAGATTGATTCATGGCCTATGAAATGGTCAGCTTGCTTCGAATGCTGATCGACCGCGACGGATCGGACTTGCATCTGGCGGTGGAAAACCCGCCGGTAGGCCGCGTTCATGGCCACTTGCAGTACTTTGGCGATAACCCCATGACCTCCGACGACACCGAGCGGCTCATGAAAAGCATCGCGTCGGTCGACAACCAGCAGGAATTGCAGGAAGTCGGCGGCTCGGACTTCGGGTTTGCGTTTGAAGACATCGCCCGGTTCCGTGTGTCCATCTTCAAACAGAAGGGCTGCGTCGGACTGGTCTTGCGCTTGATTCCGCGCAAGATCATGACCTTCGAGGAAATCGGTCTGCCGCAATCGCTAAAGCAGGTCATCAATCAACCTCGCGGATTGATTCTTGTCACGGGCCCCACCGGTTCCGGAAAGTCGACGAGCCTTGCCACGATGATCGACTGGCTGAACACCGAGTTCGACCACCATATCATTACGATTGAAGACCCCATCGAATACTACCACTCGCACAAGAAGAGCATCGTCACCCAGCGCGAAGTGGGCGTCGACGTGCCGACCTTCTCCGAGGCGCTGCGGCGCGCCCTGCGTCAAGACCCCGACGTGATTCTGGTGGGGGAAATGCGCGACCTTGAAACGATCAGCGCGGCCGTAACCGCGGCGGAAACCGGTCACTTGGTGTTCGGCACCCTGCATACGACGGGGGCCGTGCGCACCATTGACCGTCTGGTCGACGCCTTTCCGACCAACCAGCAGGAACAAATTCGTACGCAGCTCGCTGGTAACCTGAAGTCGATTATTTCGCAGACCCTTGTGCCGCGCAAAAGCGGCTTTGGCCGTGTGGCCGCCTTCGAAGTTATGATCGTGACGCCCGCCATCCAGAACCTCATCCGCGAGAACAAGTCGTACCGCATTACGTCGGCCATCCAGACCGGACACAAGTACGGCATGAATCTTCTGGATGAGCACTTGCTGGCGTTGTATCGCAAAGGCCTTGTCAAGTACGAAGACGCAGTTAGCCGTTGCCAGGCGCCGGAAGAATTCGAACTAAACGCACGCGCGATGGCGCCCGAAGGCGAAATCATTCCGCAACGGGCCGATCAACGAGCGAAGAGCCTCGTGTAGGGATCTAAGCTATGGCAATTTCACAGCGCGACAGAATGCTGGGAGACATCCTCGTAGAACAGGGGGTCGTCAGCCCGCTCGAACTCGACGAGGCGTTGCAGCGTCAACGGCTCACCGGCGAGATGCTGGGCCGCATTCTGTTCAAGATGAACCTGTGCGACGAACAAGACATCATCGAGGCGCTTGGCGTTCAGGCGGGCATGGAGCGCATCGACGTCACGCGCCTGCAAGTTGGCGACGACATTGTCCGGAGAATTCCCGCGGAAGTCGCCAAGTACTATAGCGTCGTGCCCGTTCGCGAAAAGGACGGAAAACTCGTCGTCGCCATGGCGGACCCGCTGAACATCAGGCACATCGACGATCTGCGCCGTATCACCGGCATGGATGTCCAGGGAGCCATCAGCAATCCCACGGATATCGCCATTTTCATCAAGAATAATTACGCTTTCGAGACCGACAGCATTCACGAGACCTTGCAGGAATTGGTTAAGAAGGTCGGCGATCACGCCTTGACCGAGCAGGAACTGGGCCAGCAGAAGATCATCAGCGATGTGGACAACCTCATCGAACTGGCCCAGGAACCGGAAGTCATTAAGATCGTAAACCTCGTGATGCTCGACGCCGTAACGAAGCGCGCGTCCGATATTCACTTCGAGGTCTACGAAGAAGACTTCCGCATCCGGATCCGAATCGACGGCGTGCTTCACGAAATCACCAGCCCGCCCAAAGCATTGGCGCTCGCCCTGGTTTCCCGCGTCAAGATCATGTGCAACATGGACATCGGCGAACGCCGCCTGCCGCAGGACGCCCGTATCGAACTCAAAGTGGGCGACTCTGACGTCGACGTCCGCGTAGCCACCTTGCCGACTCTGTACGGCGAGAACATCGTGATGCGTATTCTCGACCGCACCGCCGTAAAGGTGGACCTCGATAAGCTGGGCTTCTCGAAGGACGTGCTGCGGTCCATCCGCAACGGCATCAGCAAACCCAACGGGATCTTCTTGGTCACCGGACCGACCGGTTCGGGCAAAACGACCACGCTTTACGCGTGCGTCAGCGAGTTGAACCAAGTCGGCGTCAAGATCATTACGACCGAAGACCCCGTCGAATTGCAGATTGACCAGGTGGTTCAAGTGCAGGTGCGCGAAGACGTCGGCCTTACTTTTGCCGCGTGTCTCCGGTCTATCTTGCGCCAGGACCCGGACATCGTGCTTGTCGGAGAAATCCGTGACTTGGAGACGGCACAGATCGCCGTCGAAGCCTCTCTGACGGGGCACTTGGTCCTGAGCACCATCCACACGAACAGCGCCCCGGAGACGATTACCCGTC
>JBHEKO010000823.1:0-2793 GCA_041859475.1 Candidatus Hydrogenedentales bacterium | reverse complement strand
GAGGATGTTCGCTACGGCGAGGAGCCGCTGTTGTGTTGGCGGATTCGCAACGAGCAGAAGCGGCAGATCTATCACCTCAATCGTCCGATGGCGTTGCACGACATCGGGTTTAGACGGCTGGAAGACTATTGGCGGCAGTATGTGCGTCACGGGGAGACCTATGCCGAGATCGCTGCGCGGTGTGCGGGCAGCGACGATCCGATGTGGGCACGGGAGCGAACGGCGAACTATGGATGGGCGGGGGTGTTCGTCATTGCCGTGATTCTGTTGGCCGTCGCGCCGATGACCGTGAAGATGCTTGTCTTAGTCGCGGCCGCATTGATGCTGGCGCGCAAGACCGTGCACACGATGCGTCGGGGACATGGCCTCGCCGTCTCGGCGGGATACGCGGTATTTGTATACGCGTCAAAGATTCCGCTGGCATGGGGGCAACTCACGTGGTTCGCGAGCGGAAGAATGAAGCGCCTTAAATCATCGTAACCTCGAGTAGTTTGGACCCTTCACGTAAAGGAGTCTCTCATTGCTTTTTCTGGGTGAATTGAATCGCGCGCCGCGTGTGCATTTTTCGGGTATTGGCGGGACGGCGATGGTCGCCGGCGCGCGATTGGCGATTGAAGCGGGTTGGGAAGTGCGCGGGAGCGACAACCCGCTGTATCCGCCTACTTCGGACATGGTAGCGGCGTTGGGCGTGCCTGTCGCGACGGGGTACCGCGCGGCAAACCTCGATTGGGACCCCGACATTGTCGTGGTGGGCAACGCGTTGAGTCGTGGCAATGCGGAAGTAGAGACGACGCTTGAACGCAAGCTTCACTATGTGAGTCTGCCTGAGTGGATGAAAGATGCGATTCTGCGGCGGCGTCGCTCGATTGTCATTAGCGGCACGCACGGCAAGACCACGACCACGGCGCTCGCGGCCTATCTCTTCGACCGTGTGGGGTTGGACCCCGGGTTTCTCATTGGCGGGCAGCCGCTGGACTTCGCGCACTCGGCGCGGTTGGGCAGGGAAGGCAAGCCGTTTGTTATTGAAGGCGACGAATACGACACGGCATTTTTCGACAAGCGCGCGAAATTTTTTCACTATTTGCCGGAGTGCGCCGTTGTAACGTCGGTTGAATTCGATCACGGCGATATCTATCGCGATCTCGACGAGATACAGCTTGCGTTTCAGCGCATGTTGCGGCAAATTCCGGGCAACGGGCTGTTGGTGTTGTGCGCGGACCAAGCGGGGGCGATGTCGTTGAAGCCGCACGCGCCGTGTCCTGTGACGACGTACGGATTCGCGGAAGACGCGGATTGGCGCGGTGTGATTCGCGAAGACAGAACGGACGGTGGACTAATCGGTCTCGACGTGTTGCGTGGGGAGGCTGTCTGGGCACAGCTCGCAGTGCCGTTGGCGGGGCGTCACAATTTGCAGAATGCCCTTGCGGCGGTAGCCGTGGCGGCGCATTTCGGTGCAACGCCCGAAGCCATTGAACACGCGATGCCCGGCTTCAAAGGCGTGCGACGGCGTATGGAGGTTTTCCACGAATCGAACGGTGTTACGTTTATCGACGACTTTGCGCACCATCCGACGGCGGTTCGCGAGACGATTGCGGCTGCGCGCATGCGTTGGCCGGGGCGGCGGTTGTGGGTGTTGTTCGAGCCGCGGTCCAACACGACGGTGACGCGGCGGTTTCAGGGGGAAATGACCGACGCGTTCGGAGATGCGGATATCGTGTGGTTTGGTCCTATTCACAGAGCCGAATCGATTCCGGCACAGGAACGCCTTGACCGGGGAGTGCTTGCGCGGGATCTGACAGGACGCGGCGTGCAAGCTTCGTGCGCCAATGATGTGTCGGCGATTGTGGAGGCGTTGTCGGCGGGCGTCGTGCCCGGCGACGTTGTGCTGATATTGAGTAACGGTGCGTTTGGCGGAATCTACGCCCGTATTCGCACGGAGTTTGTGTAGGGAAGGTTTCGTTGGAAGCGGTTGCCGTTGAGGCGTATGATGGTGGGGCTTTTGAAGCGCGTTCGCGCAAACAGAAACTCAGGTTGCGGAAAGGAGCCATATTCGATGGGGACGAAACGGATCATGACGGCACTCATTGCCGTGGCGTTGATTGCGGGCGGGGCAACCGTTGCGCAAGCGCAGGTGGCGGAAAAGCTGCCGACAATTGAAGAAGCCGCGCAGGGATGGGTCAGCCTGTTCGACGGCGAGACTCTGTTCGGTTGGATTCAGCTTGGCGATGCGCAGTGGAAAGTGGCGGACACGAACCTTGTGCGCGACACGGGCGCGGGCGGCTGGATTGGTACGACGATGCCTTTCGCCGATTTCGAGTTGAAGGCAAAGATTCGCGTTGCCCCCGAGCACGCAGTAGGTCTCGCGGTTCGTACGAGCCTTGACGGGCATCCGGCGGAAACTGGCGGCACGGTGATCGAACTCAGCGAGCCGAAAGACGGCAAAGGCGACTGGAAAGTTGTCGAAGTGAAAGCTGAAGGCAACAAGGTCACCGCGACGGTGGACGGCAAGGCAGTCGAAGGCTTGACCTCGGGCCGCGGCGCCGGGCACATCGGAATCTATTACTACGGCACGTCCAAGAGCCCCGGGAAGGTTGAAGTCGCGGAGTTGAAGCTTCGTCCGCTTAGCGCGAAGCCGATCTTCAATGGCAAGGATCTTGAAGGGTGGAACATCATTCCCGATCACAAATCCGAGTTTGCCGTAATTGATGGTGCCTTGAATATCAAGAAGGGCAACGGCCAGATCGAGACGGCGAACGTTTACAAAGACTTCGTGCTGCAGTTGGCCATCTTCTC
>JBHEKO010000746.1:0-3185 GCA_041859475.1 Candidatus Hydrogenedentales bacterium | reverse complement strand
ACCATTTGGACAGCCTCGGGTTTCCTGACGTCGAAGGTCATGATCCACGGCGACTTCTCGCATGGGCTGATCCGAAGATGATGATATTGAGGCTTGCTCAGAATTTGGTACGCGTGACCCAGAGTCTGCAGCAGCGGATGCACTTCGACTCCCGCCCGCGCCGCATACGACCCGAAGTCGTTGGCCTCCTCCGGCGTATACCCCTCCGGCGGGGAAATGTCCGGAAATGCCTTGTACTTGTATACGTGCTCAAGATAGAACTCGAATTCGTTCATCTTGCCTTCCGCCAGCACGTCCGCCAGCCGCTTCAACGTTTCCGGCGTCGGCACTTGGCCGCGCGAGACGTCCTGCTGAACGCCACGATACCGGAGCGAGGGCCAATCGCGGATGACCATGCCCGGCAAGGCAGTTCGGTCCGCGGTAATCTGCGCCAGCGTCGTAATGGCGTACTGCAACCCGGCGAGACTCCGAGCCGCGAGCGTCACGCCGTTGGCATCGATAACCAGCGCATAGCCCTGATCGCCCAGTTGCGCGAGTGCCACTTCGTCGATCCGTGCCGCAGATGGGAACATCGCGGGGGCGTCGGCCAGAACCAGTGCAACGACGGGGCCATCCGTCGGCTCAAGCAAGGGATGCCGCACTCCGCTCATCGCCGCCAAGCGATCGGCCGCACGTTGCCGCAGATTGCGGGCTGCTTCCCCTCCCCCGGCCATGATGCCCTTGCAGGTTACAAGATCGAACGATACTCCCGGCAACGTCTCCACCGATTTCGGTTGGGCCAAGACCCATGCATCCACCGCGGCCAGCGACTTGGCCACGCTCTGCGGGTCTTGTTCCGCGAACGCCCATGCCGAAATCAAGATGGCACACACGCATGCCAATCCGAATCTCTCAACGCGAGGTGACATCGGACTCTTCCTTTATGGGTTGCTCTGGAGATTCAGTACCTGAGAATCGACAGCTTCCCCTTGGGTTGTGGCGGTCCCTGTCTTCCTCCGTCAATTCTCTATTTTGCCCAAGCCGGGCGAAGCTCTCGCACGGCCAGCGATTTCACGCGCGCGCCGCCGCCTTTGGCAAAGACGTCGAGCGCGCGTTTCGAATCGTCGAATTGAATTCCCATGGGCATATAGATCGCTCCGTGTTGCGCGAAGACCTCGATCGACATCCTGTCCACCAGTAGCCGTAGCGAAAGCGCGCCGTCTTCGAGCGTAGCCGCCGCCGTTTTGTCCTTGCACGTCAGTTGTTGCTTCTTCACGTCGTAGAGCACCTGCTCACCCCGGATGTCGAAGCCCACTTCGCTCGCATCGCCTGGGACTAACGTCGTCTCGATATCGAAGCAATCGCCTTCAATACCCGCAAGCAGGTCCGACGCCAGAGGGGTGTCGTTCCACGTGTGTACCTTGCCGTAAATCGATTCAATCTCGCGAATCGGCCATGCGTTCATCCGCACGCCGTCGGGCGTCGAGCGCAGCGTCAATTCGACGGGGAAATCCATCATCTGGTTGAAGGGCATTGTCTTGTTGCCGACCGTCCCCCAGGCAATCTGAATGCGCCGCCCGTCTTCGGCGGGTACGTTGTTGTAGGTCTGCGATGCATAGAAGCAGTTGCCGAATTGGAAGGGCAACGGCTCTGTTTCGGGCGTGAAGACCTTGCCGTCGAACGTGCCAACGTAGTATTCGCCGGAGGCTCCGTAGAGCACCCATTTGGTCTTTGCCTCGTCGCCGTCCACGGGAAGCTCAAACAACTCCGGGCATTCATGGAAGCACTTCAATTCGCTCTGGAGCGTCCATTGCTTCAGATCCGGCGAATTGTAGATGGCCATGCGTTTGTCGTCGAGATAGAGCACGATCACCCAGCAATTTCCGGGCGCGTACCAGAACGCCTTCGGATCGCGATTGCCGCCGTTGACGTGCGCCTGCACGGGATTGCCTGCGTACTTGGTCCACGTGCGTCCGCGGTCGTTGCTGTAGGCGAGCGATTGCGTGAAGGGTTGACTCTCCGACCAGCGCCCGGTGCCGCCCGCGGAGGTGTAGACGCACACGATGGGAGGCTCGTCCCCGGTCTTGAACCCGGTCGTGTTGGCCACGTCCACGACGGCCGAACCCGAGAAGATGGTGCCCAGCGCGTCGGGATGAATCGCGTCGCCAAGCTCGGTCCAGCGAATGAGGTCTTTGCTGACCGCGTGGCCCCACGTCATGTTGCCCCAGCCCCACCCCACCGGATTGTGCTGGAAGAACAAATGATATTCGCCGGCGTAATACACCAGACCGTTCGGGTCGTTGTTCCACCCGCGTTGCGGTGAGAAGTGGAATTGCGGACGGTACTTCTCTTTGTACAGGTCTTCTGCGCCGATGAGCGTCTCGGCAGGCGTCACGAGGTTGAGGGCCGCGTCCGATTCCAGCCCATCGCTCCACAACGTAAGCGTGTCGCCTTTGAACGGTGCGACGTCCACGGCTGCCCAGAAATCGGGTTCGGATTCGGCCAGTTCGATGTCGTACTCGCGCAGGATCTCGTCGCCACGCATGATGCGCAACACCGATTTTGGGACGCCGTTCTTGATCGGCAAATTGAGGAAGGGCATATCGATCTTGATGTTCCGCCGCTGCTCCGAACTCATCGGCTTGTCCCCCATCACAATTTGGTCCACGTTGATGTGTCCCCATCCGCCCGTGCGGCTATCCACAATCTGGAGTGTGGCCTTCTGCCCTTTGAACTCACGCACGTCCCACGCCTGCCAACGCAACCGTTCGCTGCCACCGGGCGCGTCGTTCGGACCTGTCGCCGTGCGTACAGTCTTGCCGCCGATCAGCAGGTTCATGCAGGTCTCGCCGGGGTATTTCCCGCCGCCGATGAGAAAACTGATCGCAGGGCGGTCAATGATGAACTCGGGGGAGGTGAGCGTGCCCGTGGAGCCGTCGCCGTTCAGAAACGAGTTGGCGAGTCCCTTGCCTTTGTAGCCCGTTACAGTCATCTGACCCGCAAGCGTTCCGTGCGCCGGGCCGGTACCGAAGGCTTCGCCCGTCGCCGCCCACGTCCCATAGGTGTCGCCTTCGAAATCGCCAAGAACCGCATCCTGCGCGAGCGATGGCAGACAGCACGCAGCACAGGCAAGCATAAGCACCCCTAATCCGCGAAACATAAGTCCCCTCCCCATCCGTATCCGAATTGGCTTTCCGGGAATCGTG
>JBHEKO010000590.1:0-3925 GCA_041859475.1 Candidatus Hydrogenedentales bacterium | reverse complement strand
GTCGTAGGCGGCCAGATAGTCTTCTCCGAAGCGCAGCCCGAGGGGTTCAATACGGTCCATGAGGGGGCAGGTGTCAATCGTAGGGGTCATGCCGTGGTCGGAGAAGACGAAGAGCCGGATTTCGTCGTATCTCTGTTTGGCGCGTTGGACGAGTTGGCGGAGTTGACTTTCGTACCATTGGAGCTTGCGGGCCACCCCATCGCCGTATTTGCCTTCGCAGTGGAGGATGCCGTCCAGGGCGGCGAGGTAGACGAAGGCGAAGTGGATGTCGCCTTGGTCGATGGCGCGCCCGGCGGCGGCGAGGTTTTCCTCTTCGCTCGCGCGCCAGTTGGACCGGTGGTGGGGGATTTCGTTTTCTCTCAGGTAATCGAATATGACGGGGCAGCCGCCATTGATACCGCCCGGTTCGAAGATGTCGCGTTTCTCGGTGTAGTCGAAGCGGTGCAGATGCTGGAACGGCATGTTGTAGATTTGGAAGTAGCCCGTGATGCCATGGACGCGCTTGAGCCACTTGCTCATGTAGCTGCGGACGCGGCCGCGGCGCGTGATGAAGCGGGGAATCAGATTGAAAAGGCCGTAATAGGCAAAGGGAGTCTTTCCGTCGGCGCGGGTGTAGAATGTGAAATGGCCGTGTTCACGAGGCAGCTTCCCGGTGAGAATGGTCGGGATGCAGGTGGAACTGTAGCCGAACTGGGTACCAAGCGGCGCTTTGACGGGCAACAGGTCGTCCAGGAACGGGTAGTGCTGAACGAGTTCCCATCCAAAGGCGTCGATGAACACGAACAGGCTCAATCGACTTCGCTTGACTGCGCCAACTAACGTGTCATTCCCCACTGGGCGTCTCCCTACGGGCATTTCACAACGATAGATCGTAAGGGGCAGAGCGAAGAAGCTTACCTAGTGTCCTGCATGCCGGATTATAGGTTGTTGTCAACACGCTATGCCGCGCCACGACCTGAAAAAACCGCTTTGAATGTCTTCAATAAGATGCGAAAATCTGCCCCGAAAGACCATGAGTCGATGTACGCAAGGTCCATCTCGACCCACTCTTTAAAGGGGATGTCGCAACGGCCACTGACTTGCCAGGAGCCGGTCATGCCGGGTTTTACACTTAGACGGCGACGTTCGAACCACTCGAATTTGTCTACTTCATGGGGCATCAGCGGGCGCGGTCCCACAAGACTCATGTGTCCAAGCCACACGTTGAAGAGCTGGGGGAGCTCATCGAGACTGTATTTGCGCAAGAAGCGGCCCAGCGGTGTCACCCTTGGGTCGCTGCGAATCTTGAAGACCGGCCCGTCTGCCTCGTTCAGGTGCATGAGGCTCCTCTTGAGTTCTTCGGCGTTGGACACCATGGACCGAAACTTGACCATCTTGAATGGCCTGTGATTCTGGCCGATCCGGTCCTGCACGAAGAATACAGGGCCCTTTGAGTCGCGCTTGATAAGAATCGCGAGCACTACGAAAAGAGGCGAAAACGCAATAATTAGAACCGTCGAGGCAAGAAGATCGACGAGGCGCTTAATGGCAAGCCAGGCATACGTCTCCGACATGGTCGAGAGGGAGATGAGGGGGATGTCTTCGACTAGCACCGTGCGGCATTTTGCGATGCGAAGAGGCAATACATTGCCCACAACATGCACCGGCATCCCGAGGTGTTCGCAGATGCCCACCACGGCTTTGATGGAGTCGAAATGGGAACTGACCGGAAGGGTAACATAGGTTTCGTCCACGAGATGTTCTTTTAGGACTGTATTCAATTCGCGTACGCGACCCAGATAGGGAAGGCCGGAGAGGCCGACGGAATCTGTGCGGGGTTGTTCATCGTCCACTAGACCAACGACTCGGTACCCGAAGCGCGACTCACCGCCCAGTTGCTGGACAAGCTGCGCTGTCCGTTCGTTAGCGCCGACCAGCACCACGCGGCGAATACGGAAGCCCAAAGAGTAGAGAATACGCGTGAGGAACCGAATGGAAATGCGCAAGACGAGCAGGGTCACACACGACAGGAGAAAGAAGACCGCCAGAAAGGTCCGCGTCGAGCTTACCCCAGGAATGAACACGGCCAGAACAAACCCGCTGACTATTGCCGCATTGCCCGCCGCTTTGATAATGCCGAACACTTCTGGGGCCAGCGACTCTACATTCCGCCAGCGCCATAACCGTCCATCGGTGGCGGCAGCATACCAGACCAATACCAGTAGCCCCCAGAACGGGAGGTAGTTTGTCAGGCATAGCTTCACGAGTTCCGGCGTAACGGAAGTGTACAGGATGGCAAGCACATAGGCGGCCGAAATACAACACGCGTCCAATCCAGCCAACGCCAAGGTAGGCGCGTTTTGTGGTTTCAGATGAGGCCAGCGCTCGTCGCTACCGTTCTTTACGGTGCCCGATGGCTTTGCGGAACTGAATGGAATTCCCATGTAAGAAGTCCGGCCGAACAGCACGTCGATCAACTGAGGCAAATCCTCCAGGCCGTGGCGGCGCAGGAACCGGCCCAATGGTGATAATTGGTCGGGTGCTGTGGACGATTCTTGCCCAGAAGCGAATGAATTGACGCGAAATGACCACAAGGTTCTGTCGTATCCGTTTCTGTCGGATTGCCGCTTCACAACGAATATAGGTCCTCTGGATTCCAGTTTGAGGGCCAAGGCGATGAGGGCGAACAATGGTGTCAGAGAAACCAGCAGCAGCAGCGCGGTTGCGACCTCCACAGACCGTCTGAGTTGGATAGAGGCAAGATACCTGGGCCTGCCAATGAACGACAGCAGCGGAACGTTCCCGATTTGCGTTACGTCACACCCGGCTATCTGTATTGGAAACATATCGCCTACGAGCCGAACCGGCACACCGATGGTCTCGCACAAGTGCGCTATCCGCTCGACTTCCCTGTAATATTCGCCGAGGGGCAGCGCCAAGTAGACCTCGTCGACCATCCGGTCGACCAGGAGCCGCTCGGTCTCGCACACTTGGCCAAGGTAGGGCACACCGAGTTCTTCGAGTGCGGCGGCGCGGGCGCGTTCTTCTTCCAGAAATCCCACCACCCTGTAGTCTCTGTGTCCGCTGGCCAGGAAGGCCTGCGCAAGTTCCGTGGCGCGTTCGTCCACCCCTACGAATAGCACCCGGCACTCGCTGTAGCGTTGGCGGAGAGCCAATATGGTCGGCCGAGTTACCAGGACTCCCACAAGCATTACCGCCAATGACGTCGCGGCGAATGCGACAAAGAAAGGGCGGCTGTAGTTCCACCGTAGAAAGAACGCCAGTGCGAAGCCGCTGAATAGTACCGTGACCAAATAGACTCGCGTAACCGAGAACAGGATGGCCGACAGCGACTCACTTCGACGCGACACATACAGGTGCTGGTCGAGGGTCACCGAACACCAGATGACCGTGAAGACCACGAAATAAATAGCATAGTTCGCGGCGCGCTCTCCCAGACTTTCTCCGGGACCTGTTGCAAGCCAGACTGCGACCGCGAACGCGGCAAACAAATAGCCGATATCCAGCACAATGCGCACAAGGAGCTTAAGTGTCGCGTTGGGCAGCATCTCCGGCGACTGGCGTGTTAACGGGCACACGGCTTCTACGTGTCCGCGCCGGGCTCATTAGCGGCGCTAACGGCCGAGGCTGCGGCCGGCGCCGCGACAGCACCTCTCGTGGACCCCGTCTCCTCGCCATAGCTGTGATAGAGTTTCTGGTTCTCTTTCATGTAGCCGCCCGCCGTGAGGCGTGCGCCATTCAATACCATCCCGATGACATTTGCGCCAGTCTCTTTTAGTTCCCGTAGACAACGCGAGACCATGCCCAGCGTGGAGACGCCCGAACCCACGACGAGCAGCACGCTTCCAACGTGCGTGGCGAGTAACCGGGCATCGGCCATGATGAGCCATGGCGGTGTGTCGAGAATGACATGGTCAAAATGCTC
>JBHEKO010000544.1:0-8152 GCA_041859475.1 Candidatus Hydrogenedentales bacterium | reverse complement strand
TGCCACGTGCACGATACGCCCGCAATTGGCGGACTTGAGCAAACTGGAACTGACCGCGCAGACGGCGCGCGGCCCAATTCCCTTCGCCGCGGTCCCGGAGAACGGCGGCCACCGGGTAACGATTACGTTGCCGTCTGGATGCGAGGGCGAACTCCTGTTGAACGCATCGGCCAAGCCGGAACTTGCGGAATTAACTCCCGCGCATCCGCTCGGACTGAAACGCTATCGGCTTGCGCCAGGCGCGACGGCCACCGTGTTTGTCCCGAGAGACTGAGTACTTATCGTATCGACTGTGGCTACAGTCCCGAGACAACCACGGTGGCGTAAGGACCGTTTGCAGGGAACGCGCCATCCTTCTCGTATTTGAGGAAGGACACGTGCCCGTCGAAATACAAGACGTTGGATCCGCCGGGCAAGTGGTTGAACGTCGCGTCCGTGCTTGAGTCGAGGCTGACCGAATCCCAGAGGATTGCAATGTCCGACTGCGCCTTGGAGCCATTCGAGGGATTGTTGATGTCGCTGATGAGAAAACGTTCGATGCCTTCGCGCAAGCGATAGACGGTGGACTTGCCGCCGTTGCCGAAGGGGGCCGTCACGCCGACATCGCTGTCGAGCGCATTGCGCGCGGCCGCGCCGCCGGTTGCGCCCAGATCCGCCGCGCCGAACGCGCCGACGGTCGCCAACGGGATCAGCATCTCCACCATCTGCTGTGCGGCTCCCGGGAGCATGGACGTATTCATTGTGTCGTCGCCGTCGCATTGGTCGAGCAGGAATCCGTTGTAGTGATAGGAAGAGTCGCCGTTATCCGCGAGGCCTTCGTAGGGGCAGCCGTCGATGATGAGCGCGAGCGTCGTGGCCGTGTCGCCGGTGGAATTCGGCGCGGAAGGGCAGATGAGCACGCCCCAGTCAGTCAGATATTCGGGGTAGATGGCCGTGATGCGCGGAGATAGCTCGGAGGAGAGTTCCGCGCCGCAGCCCGTGGGCAGCCCGCCCGAGCCGTCCGTGAAGTACTCGGCGACGCCTTGAACCGGCGGAAGTTTCTCGCCCTTCGATTCGTTGGCGTACATCTTGAAGACGAGGCCCATCTGCTTCAGGTTGTTCTGGCAGCTTGCCCGCCGCGCGGCTTCGCGCGCACGCGCCAGCGCAGGCAGCAGTATCGCCGCGAGTATGCCGATGATGGCGATTACGACCAGCAATTCGATCAACGTGAATCCAGAGCGTTTCATGCGGTGTGCATCCTTCGCCTTGTTAGTTTCGCGAGGGGAGATGATACCCTTTTTTGCCTGTCCAACGCACGGACTTTTCGCCCTTGGGGGACGGCCCGCCCGAGGCATCATTCCGAGCGCAGGGCGGATACGCCAGTCTTGCGCAGAGCGAGCGTCAGGCCAGCCCAGATACTGAGCAGGGCCAGCAGCATCGCGCCGAGAGGGACGGCAATTTGCAGGAGCGCGCCCGCGCCGGGTCCTGCCGCGGCAATCGTTGGGGCCATGGCTACCGCCGCGGCCCCGACCCCGATGGCCATGCCCATAAGCAATAGCAGCATGTGCTCTCTGAGGAGCAGGTTGAAGACGGTATTCCGTGCAAACCCGAGCGCGTGCATCAGCGCGAGTTCGCGACGGCGCTCGAACACGTTGCGCAAGACGACGATGCCGGTGGCGGTTGCGCCGAGCAAGACGCCCAGTCCGCCCAAAGCGAGGAACATGCTGAGGTAGGTGCTTTCGACGGCGTAGAACATGCGCAGGCGCTCGACGGCGGGGGCCACTTCCATGCCGTCGCGCGAGAAGGCGGACTGGAGTTGGCGCAACGACTCAGGCGTCGGCGGGGCAGGTGTCTTAATCAAGAATGCGCGGAACCCTTGCTCGGAAGGCCACAGGCTCGTAAACGAGGCGTCCGATACTAGGACCGTGCCCTGCAACACCGAGAGCGCCATCGGCAACGTTCCCACGAGTTTGAGGTGCTTCTTCTGCCCGGCGTCGTCCGTGACTTCGATTGTATCGCCAATCTTCTTCTTAAGGCCCCACATGGCGGTGTTGGCGTCGCCTGCGAATGCGGGGATCGCATCGCCACCGGCATCAAGGCGCTCCCAAAGCGTGTCGTCCATGGCCGGTAGGAAGGCTCCCAAAGCGGCCATGGCCTGGGGATTCACGCCGAGGATGCGCGGCGTTTGGGCGTGGTTGAGGTTGAGGCAACTGGCGTCGTCGCCGTCGCGCACGCGAAGGGGAACGGTTGTAATGCCCGGTGCAGCGGCCTCAACGGCGTTGGGATCGATGAGCGGCGTGGTCGTTTCCGCATAGAGCGAGAACCCGCCGGTTCCGGACCACGGTTGATCCGCGTTCGCGGCGGGGTCCTTCTGCATGGACGAAACAGCGAGCACGAGAAAACACCCGGATGCGAGTGTTGCGACCATGCCCAAGCTGCGTGTGCGTCGGCGGGAAGCATTCAAAACGGCGATGCGCCACGGCGTGGGCGCGCCGGAGGAGCGCGGAACCGCGGCGCGCACAAGGATGTCGCGGGCGATCAGTATGCCCGCCAGCAGCACCAACGATCCGGACAAGAAGAAGGACATGGATACGTCGGCTGCGTTGGTCGCCAACGTGAGGACGGTGGTGAGGGCCGCGGCGAGCAGGGCCACGACGGCGGCGATGCGTCCGAATTTGCCGGAGCGCACCGAGAGTCGCGCTTGCGTGAAATCGCCTTGGAGCAACTCGCGTGCGGGGCGCTGCATGAGACGCCACAGGCAAAGCAGCGTTACGGCGAGGGCGCAGAGGATTGTCGCGAAGACGCCCGTCGCCACGGACGAGACGGTTGCGTGGTACAGGATTGGAATGTTGCCGACCGCGCCGGACCAATAGCGTGCAAGTCCCGCCAAGAGCGCTTGGGCATACGCAAGGCCGAAGAGCGCGCCGATGGCGGATGCGGGCACGGACACAGCGAGCGCTTCGCCCAGAAGCTGCGCAAGCACGCGGTTGCGTCCGAGACCGACCGCGAGCATGAGGCCGAGTTCGCTGGCGCGTTGCTGCACGCCAAGCGCGTACAGGAGCGCGGTAAGAATCAGCGCGGAGATGAGAAGGAAGAAGCTCATTCCGAGGAAGAGTCCGCCGAGATCGATGGCCTCGTTCACAGCTTTCAATGCATTGTGGAGCACGCGTTCGGCAGTGAGCCCGAGGGATGCAGGGTCTACGTTCTCGGTGAGCGCCGTTTCGATAGTCTCTTCCGTTGCGGATGGATCGTGGAAGCGAACGGCGGTCAGGTTACCGAATCGGTTGCCCCACATTGCTTGTCCCGCTCGGAGGGTAACGAAGGCTTTGGGCGTCTGCCGATACTGTTTCCAATACGCTTCGTTGGGCTTGTCGTTGAGCATCGCTTCGTCCATGGGCATGCCGATCTTCCAGTCGGCGCAGCTCTCGACGTCGCTCAGCCCTGGGAACTCCGGCACGAGGTCCTTTTCGAGGGCGAGCTCCTCGATGGGAATGATGCGGCGCACCGTGAATTCCCGCGAACGCTCGACGAATTCATTGGACGGCAAGACCTCGTAGTACGCCACGGAGATGCGGTCGCCTTCCTTCGCGGCGAGCGTTTCGGCGAGCCATGAGTTGATGGCGATCTCGTCATCTCCGAAACCTTCGACGCATGCGCCGGCGGTCATGAACGAGTAGGGCGTGAAGCGGTCGCCTTTGCCGATCTTGTTCACGAGATAGGTGAGCACGCCTTGCGTTTCGGGCATGGCCAAGGCGGCATCGGCAACGGCTTGATCGACGAAGATGCGATTGCTCTCCAGTTGGACAGTGCTGTCTCCGATGTGCCGAAAGCGAAGCCCGCTGTATTGGGGTTTCCAGCCTCTTTTGAGAGCGTCTTGGATAGTCACCTGGTTTGGTTTCGAGTCCCAGAGAAGCAAGTTGATCTGCTCCTGCTGGTCCACGTGCGCTTGGAGATCGCCCAGTCGGACAAAGACATTGTAGGGCGGCAATTGCGTCGCGGTGAGCGAGAAGCGCCCAAGGTGTGCGTCGTCGAGCACCGCGGCAACGCGCACGTTCACGCGGCGAGCCGCATCTTCCTCGCGCGAGGAGAGCGGGGCATCGCGCGACAATAGACTGGGAACCGCGATGCGCAACGCGATCGTGTCGCCGGGCTTGACGTTCAGTTTCGCGGCAAGGCGCTCATCGATTGCCGCCTCGCCTTTGCCGAGCACGACAATGGTCCTGGAAGCGAGCAACCAGAAGTCTTCGTCGACGCCAACGACTTGAACGCGATTGGCTTGGACTTGCTCGCCCGTGGACGCGTCTTGATGAATGGCCATGCCGCGCAGCAGGAGAGCCGGCGCCCCGCCGACGCGGTCCTTGACATCGTTAGCGAGCGACTGCGAAAACATGCGCTCGCCCGTAAACACAGCCGTTTCAATGTAGCCAAGCCGGGCAAGGGCATGCGTGCGAAGCGTGAAGTCCGCGGAATCGCCGACGAGCAGCGCACCGGTCAGGATGCTCGCGGCGAGGGCCGTGCCCAGGAACAGTCCCGCGTGCATGCGTTTGAAGTGGCGAAGGCTGCGCGCAATCAGCGTGAGGCTGTTCATGGCTCGCGAAGTGCGCCCTCCTCCAATTCGAGCACGCGTTCCATGAGGGCGGCGACTGCCGTGGAATGAGTGACCACGATCAACGTCATCTTTTCATCGCGATTCAATTCAAGCAGAAGCTGAGCAAGTTCGTGAGCGCCTTTTTGATTGAGCGAGCCGGTGGGCTCGTCCGCGAGCAGCAGGCGAGGCCGGTTGATGAGGGCGCGCACGACCGCCACGCGCTGGCGCTCGCCGCCCGACAGTCGCTCGGGGAGATCGTGCATGCGCGTGTTCAAGCCGACGCGCTCGAGCAAATGCGTTGCACGGGCCGTGCATCCTCTCGAGTCTTCGTCCACGAGCGTGGGAAGCAACACGTTCTCAAGCACCGTGCATTGGGGAAGGAGCATGTGCGACTGAAAGACAAATCCGATTTCCTTGCTTCGGAATTTTGCGAGGGCCGACTCCCTCAGACCGGCGATGCTGCTGCCTTCGAAAAGGACGTCGCCGGAAGTGGGCGAGTCGAGCGTGCCGATAAGGTTGAGGAGCGTGCTCTTGCCGGAGCCGGATGGCCCGACAATGGCGACGGACTCTCCGGGCATGACGCGAAGGTCGATGCCGGAAAGCACGCGAAGCGGTTGCCCCGCGCCTTCGTATTGTTTGACGACATTTCGCAGTTCGAGAAGCGGCGTTGTCACGATCTAGCTTCCTTTCGGACCGAATGCGACCACGGAGCCATCGTCGCAGCCCACGACAATCAGGTTCCCGGCGAGGGCAGGCGACGTGATTTCATCGCTTACTTCATACGACCACACGGTGCGGCCATCATCAAGGGCGAGCATGAAGAGTTGACCGCGCACCGCGACGAGGAGTTTGTTTTGCGTGAGGACGGGGGAGGACGGTGTGTGCCCAACTTTGGCGCGCCACGTGAGGACGCCCGATGCGCGTTTCAACGCGTAGACGTAACCGTCGTTCGCGGTGAAGGCGACGGTCGCGTCGCTCACGGCGGGCGTCTCGAGCGCTTCTCCCTCGCAATTCGTGTTGGCCCAGTCGATGGCTCCGGTGCGCGCGTTGACCTGCACGAATTTTCCGCAACGGCTCCCCGAGTATACGGAGCCGTCCACGAGCGCAATGCCCCCGGCGATCTCGCAGTCCGCACCGACGTCGACTTCGCGAATGAGCTTTCCGTCGACGGTGGAGAAGAAGTGAAGGGCCGCGGCGCAACTTCCGAATACGGCCACCTCGGCGTTGGCGACGGGGGAACCATCACACCGCGCGATGGCCTCGCTCTTCCACACGTCCTTCCCGGTGTCGAAATCGAGGGCATGCAAGGACCCCTGGGATTGATCGATCAAATAGAGCCTGCGCTGCGGTTGTGCCGAAGCCTGTACTACCGCGAAGGCCGGCGAGCCGAGCAATGGAAGGTGCGTATTGATCTCCCAGCGTGGTTCCCCGGTCGCGGGGTCCAACGCAAAGACCGTACCGCCCGCGGAGCATGCGATTAGGGTTGTGTCGAACAGTGCGAGGGGCGCGTCGAAGGCAGCCTCGTTTGGGGGACGCCCCTCGACCATGGTCTCGACGAAGGCCCGCGACCAAAGGGGCTTGCCGTCGAAATCAAACGCATGGACTTGCCCCTTGATGTCCGCGGCATAGATGCGTTCGCCATCCGCGACTGGGGTGTTCGAGACCTCCGCGCCCAGGCTCGCGCGCCAACGCACTTCGAGCGCATCGGGCAGCGCGATGTCGGCAAAGCCGGCCAATGTCGTAGCGCCGTGATACGTCGGCCACGATGCCGCCTTCGGAATTGGCGGCGCCGCAGGAATAGCGGCTGGTGCGGCGGGCGAGGTCGAGGCGGATGGAGCTTGTGCCTCTGGCTTGTCCGCGGCGGGCTTGCCGCAGCCCGCGCCAACGCACGCGAGAGCGACGGCGCAGATGAGGCAAGCACGGATAGGAATAGCGTTGTTGGCGATCATCTCTTTCTCAGCGAGGCATACACGGCGTCCATTCGCTCCGCCATGGCATCGCCCGTGAATTGTGTTCGCACCGCGGACCGCGCCTTTTCGCCCAGGTCGCGCGCCAGTTCAGGATTCAGCAGCAGCTTCTTCAAGGCCTCAAAGAGCCCATCGGGCTCGGAGGGATTGTACACCAAACCACCGCCTGTCGGCTCCACGACTTCGCGAAACGCGCCCACGTCCGGTTGCACGACGGGCACACCGCATCCGCCGGCTTCCAACACGAAGAGTCCAAAGGCTTCCCCCGCAAGCGAAGGTACGGAGAGGACGGATACGGTGCGCAGGAACTGTTTGCGGGCGGCCTTGCCGAAATCGTCGATGATGTCCACGGAGTCTTCGCACGCTGCGTCCGCGAGCTTGTGTTGCATGGCCTGGAAGAATCGCCGGTCGCCGGAGGTGATGCCGCCGGTGGCGCGCAGGCGCAGGTCATAGAGCCCGGGAACGCGCTTGAGGCGAATGAAGGCGTCAACCAGGCGCTCGAAGCCCAAGGATTCGCCAATACGCGATAGATAGCCGATTGCGAGAGGGCCCCGCGCGACAGGCTCGGGTTCGGTCTCCTCCAATTCGATGCCCAGCGGAACAACCGTAATGCGTTCGCGCGGTACGCGGAGGCGCTCCGTCATTCGTCCGGCATACCACGCGCTCACGGCGGCGAACGCATCGACATCGCGTGCGCGCTCGGCGAGGATCTCCCAGCAGTAGTTGCGCCAATCCGGAGACATGGCGTCAATCCAGGTGTCTTCGTCTTGCAGGCTGCACACGATGGGAATGTTGAAGGTGGCTTTGATCTCCGACGCAACGCCAAGTAAGAGTGCGTTCGACATGTGGACGACGTCGGGCTTCTCTTGGACCAGGAGCCACGAAAGCAAGCGGTCGAGCTCTTTGCGTTGCCGTCCTTCGCGGCCCTGGAGCATGGAGTAGGTCATTGGCCCAAGGTCGGCGGCCTTGGTGGACCCTTCGCGCGAAGCCGCTTTCCGAAGAATCCAGGGGGAATCGAAAAAGCGGTCGATCCATCGCGGGGTCTTGCGAAACAGGCCGAGCTGTTGTTGCAGGAAGACATTCACACCGCCGAAGAAGACCGGACTCTTCGTGGCCAATCCCTCGGCATCGACGACGATGGGCAGATACAGAGGCACCACAAGCACATCGTGTCCGCGACGGCGCAACGCGCGCACGTGGACTCCGTCTCTCAGGCAGTTCTGACAGTAGAAGGTGCCGCCGGTCCCCGCGGTGATTTCCAAGATCTTCATGTTTCGTGCGCCTCGCCCTGACGGAACGACAGCGCGCCGGTCGGGCATACGTGGACGCAGCGCCCGGCATTCGACGCGAGGGCCTCGCGAAGCTCCTGCTCAAACGGCGGCTTCACGCGCACCGAGTATCCGCGCCCTTCAAAGGCCATTGCGTTGGGTTCTCCCGATGCGCGGCCCACTTCGATACACAGGCCGCACCTAATGCACTTGCCGGGTTCAAATACGACGTCGTCGAATCGAGACGCTGCCGGGACGTTCGAGCGCTTGGCCAATCGAAACACAGTTTGCGTGGCCGCGTATTCCGTTGCGTACCGGCGCAAGCGGCATGTTACCGGTTTTAGGCACGC
>JBHEKO010000431.1:0-5959 GCA_041859475.1 Candidatus Hydrogenedentales bacterium | reverse complement strand
GATTGCGTTGCGAACATTGACGCACTCGCCCGCCAACCGATCCAGGTTCGGCGTCCGCACGTTCGGATCTCCCGCGTAGCCCGTCGCCTGCGCGCGCCACTGATCGGCGAAGACATAGACGATGTTGGGCATCGACGGTTTGCGCGTGGCCGCTCTTGCGCGCGCACCAACCGCTGCCGCCGCCAGCCCGCCCAACGCGCTCCGGATGAAAGTCCGACGTCTCATCACACCAACCCCAGGTCTTCCTTCTTATTGTAACGCTGGCTTCCAGCCGGCTTTTCGCCAAAACCCCGGCGTCACACGTTAAACCGAAACAACACAATGTCCCCGTCCTGCATGATGTACTCCTTGCCCTCCAACCGCACGTGGCCAGCCTCTTTGGCCTTGGGCATGGAGCCTGCCGCGATGAAATGGTCGTAATTCACGATCTCCGCCCGGATGAATCCCCGCGCGATATCCGAATGAATTACCGCCGCCGCATCCACCGCGCGCGTGTTCTTGGCGATCGTCCACGCGCGCACTTCCGGTTCGCCCGCCGTCAGAAAACTCATTAGCCCCAGCATGTCGTACGCGGAGTGCAAGAAGCGCACGCGCGATTCCTCGCCCAAGCCCAGTTCCTCGCGGAAGGGCCCGCGCTCCTCGTTCGGCAACTGCGCCACTTCCATCTCCATCGCCCCGCACAGTTCGACGACCGTAAGGCCGTTGTCTTTGCCGAACGGCCCCAGGCCCGACGGATTCTCCTTGCCGATGCTCTCCTCGCCGTAGTTCCCAAGCAGCATCAACGGCTTCATGGAAAGAAACGTGAAGCCCATAAGATCATGTTTTTCGAGCACCGACAGATCGAGCGAACGCAGCGACGCGCCCGACTCAAGGTGATCCTTGCATCGCTGCAAGAGCTGGTACTCGGCGCCTTTCTTATTCTCCTTTTCGAGCCGTTCCATCCGCCGCTCGATAATGATCAAGTCGGTAATCTGAAGCTCCTCTTCAAGGCTCTTTGCATCGCGCACGGGGTCCACCGTGTCCGAGGGATGCATCACGTTGTCGTTGGCAAACGTGCGCACCACGTGCACCAACGCGTCCACGCTCTTCAAGGCATTCAACGCCGCCGAATCCAGCGCCTTGTCTTCCGCGCCCTCGCTCGGGGCCACGTCCACGAATTGAAATTCCGCGTACGTGATCTTTTTCGGCTTCCAGATTTCCGCCAACTTGTCCACGCGCGCATCCGGCACTTTCAACACCGCCACGTTGGAATCGCGGCTCCCAAATGCGCCTACCGCCGCGTTCGCTCCCGTAAGCGCATTGAAGATCGTCGTCTTCCCCGAACGCGCAAATCCGATAATACCGACTTTCATGAAGATTTCCTTTGTTGCTGCCAAGAACAGGGGATGGTACCAGTCCGCGGGCATAGTGCGCAAAGCGGCGACGAGGACGATGCCCTGCATGGGCCAGACAATCCTGCTGTAGCCGGAGCCGCGCTATGGGCTTCGCTTGACTTATCCGGAGTCCCATCATCACCGGCGAATGAGAACTACATAGGCCCGATCCGTCGGATTCGACACATCCGTCCTATTGCCCGGAAGTCGACGTACTCGCGGTAGGTTCGGCAATTCCCGTCAACGACTCTGGCCGCGCCTCCGCCCCCAACACAGGCAAGCCCGTCATCACACCGACCGCCCCCTCCGCGGCAGCGGCGAGCGTCTTGCGGTTGTGCCCTTCCGGCGCGATAGGCTCGCCGAATTGGATATGCACCGATATCCCGCGCAGGCCCATCAGCCGCCATGCGTGCGGACCAAACACGTGGTCCTTCCAATAGGCGACGTCTTCGGCCACGTCGATGTCCGGTGCCTCGGCGCGCCACCGAATGGCCACGGGGACGAGCGGAGCGCATGCGTCGATGGCGGGTTGCGCTAGCGGAGGGTAGAACGGCAACAGCCGGTCGCCGCCGGTGGAGGTACCTTCGAGAAACACGCAGACGGAGTTGCCTCCGCGCAGGCGTTCGGCGACTTCGTTGGTGACTTCGACAAGCGCGCGCGCACGGCGTCGCGGTACGCCAATGTTCTTGGATATCCGAAACAACAACCCCACGAAGGGCCACGATTCCACGTCGACTTTTGCGACGAAGAAGCAGGGCGCGACGGAACCGAGCGCAAGCACATCGGCGTAGCCGATGTGGTTGGGCGCAAGCAGCGAGCCTTCGGCAGGGTGCGGCCCGGAAGTCGTGACGCGGAACCCCGCGATGGTAAGACACCACCGCGTCCACCGGCTGGTCCAGTGGGCGGCCCGGCGATTCTGCGTCTTGCTATCGCGAGTAAGCGTCTTGACCGTCGCCCAGCACGCCAATAAAAACAGGCTGGCTACCATGAGTCCCGCGACACGCATGCCCGCGCGAATTGGACTCGAATGCGCCCGCTTGACCGGCGCGATTTCGGCTGTGGTTGCGGGCATGCTCACTTGATGAAGTCGAGTGGCGAGAAGTTTACTTCTCTCCCATTCAAGAAGATGAGGAAGTCCACGGTGCCAAACTCGCGGTCGATCACCGGCTCGGAGATAACCTCGCAGCCAAGCCGGAGATACGTGCGGAACAATTTCGGCAAACGGATAGGCTCGATATCCGGATCGTTTTCGCGCGCCGGTTCGCCGCACCGGCAGTGGGATTTGGCGGGTAGCGCAAGCGTGGGATGGAGATGGTTTTGTGCGCGGATCGTTTTAAGCGCGCGCCATCCGTCGTCGGGATCCTGCGAGGTGAGCGAGCAGCAGCCGAACACATAATTGTTCTCGAATAGGTTCATGAATCCGCCCACGCCCAGCCATAGGTTGATGATCGCGGGCAGCGTGCGATGGTTGTGGGCCAGGCACGCCCGTCCAAGCTCAACCGTCTTCGACATAAAGGGAGCAAAGTCCGTGAGGTCGAAAAACTGAGCGGCATACACGCCCAGCGCTTTCAGGCCCTGTGCCATGGACTGGATACGATACGTGCCGACGACGCGGTTTGAATCGTCTTCCAACAACACGATGTGCGTAAACTGGTCGTCGTAGGCGTCGCGGTCCAACCCGGTGACCGCCGCCCCAGCAAACCCTTCGCCCAGTTCGAGGTTGAACACCTCATAGCGCAAGCGCAACGCGGCTTCCACGCACCGGTCGGACGATGCGAAGCCTACCGTGTACGGACTGGTCTTCGTGCGCGGCAGTGTCACGACGTCCACGCGATTCCAGTGTGCCTTCAGATCGTCCACACCGGTGAGTTCTTGCCGTGTCAGCGGAAGATTCTCCACGGTTGCAGCGTGCTCGTCGTGAGCAGTCGGTTCCATAGTAGTTAGCCCCTGGTTGAATCGAGTCGCAAATGTTAGTGCGTCAATGGATACGCGCGCGACGCCTGCCGGTACCGGTAACAATCGCGCAACAGTCGAACCGGCCCCAATGCCCGGTGCCCTCTCCGGCGATTCTCCGCCCCGATCTCGAATAGAATACGGAATTGCCGAAACAAAGTCTTGTAGGCGTCCCTGAGGGTCGCCCGCGCATCCCAGATATGCGTCGCCTCCGCGCCCGCGCCGTTGATTTCCACGATGTGCAGGCTCTCGCCGCGCACAAACGCCTCCAGCGTCTCGAACCGGATGTCGAAGCGGCCGAAGTAGAATTCGGGTATCGACGACGCAATCTCGTGAATGCGAGCCTCAAGCTCCGGCGTGATGCAGTGCGCACCGTCCTTGAACACCGCGCCTTGTGCGTGGTTGCCCGCAAACACCAGGCGAAACCGCTCGCCTTCCGGAAGCACGCGATCCAATTGGGCGGCGTGCCTGCGGAGGTACACCTCCTTGATCAACACCGCGCGCGCGTCGGCAAGGATAAGTTCGCGCAGCGTGCGCACGCCATCGCCCGTCACCGAGGGAAATTCTTTCAGCGTGATCGACATGAGGTGGCCGCGCGCTTCGCGGGGGCTGCGGAAATAAAGCACACCCGCTTCGTGCGGAAGATCGACCAACGATTGCAGCACCAACGGTGTGTCGGGGGGGAAATCCTGCAAGTACCCGCGCAGGCGCTCGGCATCGAGAATGCGCTGAACCCCCGCGCCCCGCTGGCCCGTGTCCGGTTTGGCGACTATCGGAAACGCGAGCCCCGATTCCTCCATGCACCGCTCCGCCTGCCGCACGACGTCGTCGATGGGCGTATCCGCCGAAGGCCGCATGAACAGCGCATGCGCCGCCACCCATTTGCGTTGCGCCTTCGGTACAAGCGAAAGAATCTGCGACTTCGATTCGCCGATCAAGCCCCCGGAGTAAATGGACGGATTCGCGGCGGTCGGCAACGTGAAGCTACGAAACCGCAGCGCAAGCCACGCGTAGTAAAACCCAACGGGGATATAGAACACGAAGGGCGGCCAGAACTCGAATACCGATGCAATGGGTTCAGTAACGGCGGCGGGGTTCCCATCCGCAAGAAGGCGCTTCGACGTGCGCCGCTGCACGATCACCATCGCAACGATAAACGCGATGGCCACCGGCCACTTGAATCGCCCCAGTTGCGGCAGTACGGTCTCGCCCAACTTCACGACCGCCGTCAGCAACAGGAACGTCCACAACAACGAAGCCACGACCGCCGCCGCGAGAAACCGCCACGCCGATGCCTGAAAGATCCCCGCGCCCACATACGTCGGAAAGCGCGTGCCGGGGATGAAGCGCGACAGAAACACGGCGAGAACGACGTTGCGGTCGAACCAATGTTTCACACGGTCGAGCCGGTCCTGCGACACCCAGCCCCACGTGACGGTGTTGGGCCCCACCACGCGTCCGATCGCGTACAACCCGAAATCGCCCGCGGCAATTCCTATCGTGAGTCCAATCAAAGCGGTCATGAACGCCATGCGCCCCTCGGCGACGAGGATGCCGCACGTAACCGTCGTCGCATCTTCCAATATGAACGTACAAAACCCGGCGAACGCCGCCTGCAAGGCAGGCGTGTCGACCAGGGAAACGAGCGTGGACTGAAGCCAATCGGCCAAGACTACCTCCGTGGCGAAGCCATACCTGGGTTCCTCAGCGGCAACGCATCTTCGCGCGGCGAATCGCACGCGCCCGGACGCAGCGCCGTCCTCGGCCAGTATCGCATGGTGGCGAGATTTTCCCCTTCGGCGAATTGAACCCGCGTGATGCTTTTGGTAGCCGCATACCAACGCTCCATCAACGGCGACCACTCCGCCTCCCCCACGGGCTGGAGCACATGAAACGCCGGCAGCGAACCGCACAAGTGTGCTCCCTCCGCCTGCCACGCGTCAAAAGCGCGCCCGCGCCATGCCAGCACCTCGTCCGTTTTCCAAGACGAGGAGGTTAGCATGGTCCATGCGTTGGGATGGACGCGATGGGCCAAAGGCGCTTCGGCCGTCCAGTCGAAGGACTCGACCGAATCCGGGGAAGCCAGCGCCACCGTAAACGACGGATACGGGCGCGGATCGAAATCCGTCAACGCCGCGTGCCGTATCGATTCGACGCTCCCATGGTGCAACAACCACGGCACGATCTCGCCGCGGGTTCGCCTCTCGACGCTCCCCGTCCAGGGCGCGTCGTCGCCCGTTCGATACAAGTTCATGAGGCACGCAACGACCCCGTGGTCGCTGACGCCCATCCACGTGCCCCCACGATTGCCGTCGGCCGGTCCCAGCCACGAGACTCCCGCCTCTTCCCGCAATTCAGGAGGCCGCTCTTCGGCGCGCGTCTTTGCCTCGTCCCGATTCATGGTGACAAGTAGCGACTTCTCCTCCCGATGAACCGTTATCGTACACATAGTCTACGCTCGCCTGATTCCCTCGCGCTCTTCTCGCGCAAGACCCCCTCCGAACCCCGCCGCCCCGCTTTACTGACCCGCCGCCGCCCGATACGCCGCCGTGGAATAGGCCACACTCATCCACTCTGGAATGTGGACGCCCCGCATGCGCGCGATTAATGTCACAATAGCCAAATGGTGGATC